>NZ_QHLP01000040.1:0-1139 GCF_003185985.1 Auritidibacter sp. NML100628 | reverse complement strand
AGGCACGTCGAGGTCTTTCAGATGGCTTGTGTAGGAACTTCCATCATCGGAAGGCCTCGACCTCTATCCAGCTATCGACGCGCCACTTCCCCGAGACCCCCGTCTACACCCTCGATTGTGAAGAGCCTGTTTGGTAGACACCTGATATCCAGCCCAGTCGGGCTGGCAAGATTGGTAATCTACCACCATGTCCAGGTATTCCGAACAGTTCAAACGCGATGCCGTGGTCTGCTATGAGAACAATGAGGACCTCTCACTGAACTCAGCATCAGCAGAGCTCGGCATCAATCGAGCCTCGCGACATTCTTGGGTCAAAAAGTACGGCACCGGCAAACGTGCCCGCATAAAAGCCGTGCACGATAAAGTCCAAGCGGCGAATGATTCCGAACAGATCCGACAGTGAGACAAAAGAAAACGCGAAGCTGCGTGAAGAACGCGATATTCTGCGCAAGGCTGCGAAATATTTTGCTTCAAGCAGACTCACGGGAGTTCTGCTTCCAGTGTGTCTATGACCACCGAACCGGGTACTCGGCTTACACGGATGTGCCATGTGTTAAAGCTGAATCGTTCCTCGTTCTACACACGGGTCCACACCCGTCAAGAACGCAGGGTAAAGATGTATTCAGACGGTCTTATTGGTGCGAGAATTACAACCATCTTCGATGATGAGCATGGTCTTTACGGAGCTAAACGCATCGCCGCAAGCCTCAAGGAAGACCTGGTGTATACCCCGGTCAATCACAAGAAAGTTGCACGAATCATGAAAGCCATGGGACTTCAAGGCTTTAGTAGACGGCGTCGATGCATCACCACCAAGCGCAAGCCCGGTCACCGTGTCATGCCAGATCTAATAGGCCGTACATTCACCGCTGACGAGCCGAACCGTGTGTATGTAGGCGACATCACCTACCTGCCGTGCAAGGGAGGAAAAACATGTATTTGGCCACAGTCATTGACACCTATTCACGCAAACGTGCAGGTTATAGCACTCGCAGACCACATGCGAGGCTTATGGAGTGCCCTAGGTTTTTAGGTCCAGGTGACTTGAGTGTTGTCCATTGATGCCCGGCCTGTGGGTGGGGAGAATGGATGAATGGTGAAGAAGTTCAGTAAGCATACTCCCGAGCAGATTGTTCGTA
>NZ_QHLP01000004.1:0-155236 GCF_003185985.1 Auritidibacter sp. NML100628 | reverse complement strand
CCGGCGTCGATCCGAGCGAAAAGCTCGTCCAAGGCGCCACTGGCCTTCAACTGCGCAACAACATCAGCCCCACCAGGCTGATCAACACGATCATCTGTCATGGTCATCATCATGTCCTCTCATCGATAACTCTGTACACAAACAATCTGACACCCTCTGATTCGGGTCGAATCGAACTTCCCGCCCATCTGGGTCGCCTTGCCGACACGGACCTCAAGCAGCATCTTGATCAACCTTCGTTGCTCAATTAGGTCCAAGCGCTCCCAAGCCTCTTCCACATCCTCGGCCTGGATCAGGGCTAGCACGCCCTCGTCGGAGACCGGAGGCGTTGCGGCCCGGGCGAGCTCTTCAATCTGCAGGTTCACGCGCTGTTCTATCGACGCGAGCATCGCCACGGTGATATTGCCCGCCGAATACTCCTCTGCCGCCTCATCGAGCCGCTTCCGCAGAGCGGCCATCTGTTCCTCGACCTGACGCACGGTCGCCATCCAGTCATTGCCCGGCTCACCGATCACCGCGAGGCTTTCCGGCTTCGTCAGCCACCCCAGTAATGCGCCGACCACATAAGCATCGGTGGGATCGATGCTAACGCTGACCTTTCGGCATCCGGGATGGGCGCAGGTGTAATTGTTGCGGCGGCTGCCATCAGCCCTCGGAGCCCCTGAGGGGATGCGCACCATCGGTCGCAGGCAGAAGGCGCACTTAACGATGTGGGACAGCAGCCACTTCGGGTGGCTAGGGTTCCAGAGTCGAAATGCTGATGGCGACGAGAGCGGTCCTCCAAGGCGCGGTTCACGCGCTCCCACTTCTCTCGTGCAAGGATCGCAGGCCAGTCGGCCTCACCGATAACCTCGCCCCGGTACACGCGTAGCCCAGCGATGGTGGGATTTCGCAGCACTTGCCGAAGCGTCATGTTCATCCATCCCCGGGAGTGCTCAGAGTATGGCTTCATCGGCGTTGGAACACCGGCGTGGTTCAGACGCGTCGTGATGGCATGGATGGGCACTCCTTTAAGGATGTCCTCGGCCGCGGAGACGATCACGGCCGAGTGCTCAGGGTGCACCTCCTGACGGATGAGCACCCCGGTGAACTCGTCGTAGACACGTCGGTAGCCATAAGGTAGGCGATCATGCGGGCGTCCCTTCTTGGCGTTCAGGCGAACCGTGCGCAGCTGGCGGTCGCGGATGATCGCGGCGTCCTTCTCGGCGGTGAGGAACTCCAGGCCCATCATGAAGCTATCGTCGTGACGGGAGAAGTCGTAGACCCGGCCCTTCGTGAGGTACAGGACGCCGGCCTCTTGGCACGCTGCACGCAACTGCACATACGCCAGCAGTGCGCGCCCTGCACGAGAAGGTTCCCACGTGACGAAGGCGTCGTACTCCTTCGAAGCGATTAGGGTGAGCGCTTCCTCGAAGCCCTCGCGCTCGCGGGTGCGCCACTTCGATGCGGATCGGTTCGCGTCGGTGATGACTTTGCCAACCGTCCATTCCTGCTGGTCGTACCAGGTGCGGCAGTCGGTCTCTTGGTCGCCGGTGGACCTCATCAGGTTCTATCGGTCCATAGATGCTCGGGTGTAGATCAGTGCGTTGGTTCCCATGGCGGGCAGGTGCTCCTCCGGATAATCCATGGGAATGCTCGGTGAACCGAGCAACGACGTGGACCACGAAATGCTGACGGCTATGGAAGATGTGCTGGACTCCTGGCCTGGCACTTTGTTGGTCGTCTCCCACGACCGATACCTGCTTGAGCGCGTCGCCGATCAGCAATATGCCATCATCAACGGGACCTTTCGGCATTTGCCCGGTGGCGTCGACCAGTATCTCCAGCTGGCCGAACAGGCTGAGAGTCAAGCTAAGACGACACCGTCGAGGAACCAGAAACAGCAACAACACAATTCCTCCGGCGCTGACAACGTCGCCGGTAACGAGCAGTCACGTGGCTTGTCTGGGGCTGAGAAACACGCTGCGCGGAAGGAAGCGTCCTCGATTGAGCGCAAACTGCAGAAGCTCAACACTGAACTCACTGAGCTAGAAGAAAAAATGGCCGCTCACGACCAGACAGATTTCGAAGGGCTTGCGGATCTGACTGCCCAAGTCTCCGGGCTCCGCGAAGAGATTGATACCAAGGAATCCCGTTGGCTGGAGTTGCTCGAAGCGGTAGAGAGCTAACTAGCTTTTAAGTCCCGTTCGGCTGGGTTGGTGGGCTGGGAAAGATCCGTTGGGCCAAATCTACGACTGCATGCAGGGCGGGGTTGTTATCGTGACGTTGCCAGATCATTCGCACCTCCAGCGGAGGTTGGGAGATGTCCTGAATTCTGGCGAAGCTCACGTTTTGGTGGGGCACATTGGTAGCCACGGAATCCAGGGTGATACCACACCCCATCCCCACGGCCACGAGGACCATCAAGGTCCAGGAATCAGGTGCGGTCTGTGTGACGCGAGGAACGAATCCGGCGGTATTGGCCAGAGCATTGAAGCGGTTGGGTAGGGCGGCCCCAAACCCGGAGGGCAGAGAAATCCAATTCTCGTGAGCGAGTTCTCTGAGATTGACCGCGGGCCGACCAGCCAAGCGGTGGGACGCTGGTAAGGCGACAATGACTTCTTCAAGCCCCATCAGGTGAGAACTAATTTCTGCCGGGAGGAAATCCCATCGCCCGATGGCCAGATCGACGCTGTGGTCCATCACTGATTGCAACGCCTGGTGAGAGAACTGAGCTGAGTTGTACTCTAGGCGCAACCCAGCGCGTTCTGTTCGCAAGGCTTTGGCTAACCGTGCAACCTGGGTATTGACTGATGCGCCGGCAAATCCGATCCGCACGTACCCGGCCGCTCCACTTATGGTGTTCTTTACCGTTTGACGAGCTTGATTCGAGGCGGCAATGAGATGCTGAGCGGGCTGTAGTAAGGCTTCACCGGCTGGAGTCAGAGACACCGTCCGTGTGGTGCGCTCAAAAAGAGTTGCACCGAGTTCACGTTCTAGCTGCTGAATCGCCCGCGAGAGAGGCGGCTGGGCCATGCGGAGGGATTTCGCAGCACGACCAAAGTGCAGTTCCCGGGCGACCGCCAGGAATTCTTTGGCCTGCTGGACTTCCATCATGCTCCCCCGCGAGATATTAGTACGGTCTGCGTATCAATATTTCCTCACCTAATATACGGGGGGAACGAGCTACACAGCGGGAACGGTGTGCTCCGGACGAAGCCCACCGGAGAGTAAATCCATCGTCCAGGTAACATAGTGTGGTGCCTGGGCAGGCAGATGGTGTCCGGTTGGGGCAACGATGACTCGCACATTCGGCGGCAGCGATGCCTGTTGCAAATTGTTCAGGTACTCCGCACGGTCGGAAGCGCCGGTGATGACCGTGGTGGGGACGGTGATCTGTTCCAGGTGGTGAATCCCTTTGCCTCGAAAAATCACCCGCCGCAGTGCGCCTTCCCGCGCTCGAGTGCTGTGACGTCCCCAGACACGGAAACCCAGTAAATGAGCCGCGCCCCAGCCGACGGAGCGGAAGCGCGAGGTCATCAGGAATTTATACAGCTTGTTGGTCTGTTCGATGCTGGCCTTGGCCTCATGGGAGTCTCGGAAAAGTGGCGCATTGAACATGACGAGTTCGGAAACGAGGCTGGGGTACTTGCGAGCTAACTTGAGAGCAATCAGGCCACCAAGGGAGTGTCCCACCAGAACGACAGGCTGGCCACCACTGATCGACAGCAACGCATTTTTCACGTGCTCAACGTGCTCGTTGTAATCGTAGCTTGCAGCTGGAACACGAGCTGCGCGTCCAAAGCCCAACAGATCAACAGTCGCCACACGGTAGCCGGCAGCGGTTAGTCGTCTGCGCGCCGGATTCCAGTACTTCGCGGAGGTGAGTAAACCGTGCAAGAGCACCACGGGGTGAGACTCTCCGGGGTACTGATGAATGAACTCATCAACTGTGGCAGTCATGGCAACTCTTCTTCGTTCTCGAGGGTTGGGCTATGCAAGATCCTTACAAAATGGACAGTCGATTTTCGGACCGGTGTACATACTGTAACACCAAGGTTTGAAGAAATTTACCTCATGTTTGCTTTTGGGGTGGTGTTTTCAGGCACACTGAACGTATGGATGACAGCACCTCTCTAGGACAGGGCAGAGGCGTCATCGCCGATGCTCACGGCACCGCCCGAAGCCCGTGGGCGATGAGTAGTCAGCTGATGCAGGATTACTACGACACCGAATGGGGTGTCCCCATCACGGATGAAGCTGGGCTTTTTGAGCGGATCAGCTTAGAAGTCTTCCAAACCGGCCTATCTTGGCGCACCATTTTGACTAAACGCCCCGCCTTTCGCAAAGCCTTCTGCCAGTTCGACCCCGATGAGGTCGCGACCTTCGACGAGGATACGGTGGAGCGTTTGGTACGCCTTGATGGGATTATTCGACACCGGGGGAAAATTCGGGCAACCATTGCCAATGCTGTGGCGACGCGTGCGCTGCGCGATAAAGGCGGGCTGGTGCAGTTGGTGTGGTCGTTTCATCCAGAGACGACGCCCATGCCACGCACCAGCGATGAGGTGCCCACACAGTCAGCTGAATCGGTAGCGCTGGCTCGCGCGCTGAAGAAATCCGGTTTCCGGTTTGTGGGGCCCACCAATATGTTCGCGATGATGGAGGCTATTGGGATGGTCGATACCCATCTGCTGGGTTCGTTCCGGCGCGGGGTCTCCGGTCTTTTTGATTCCCAAGGGAACCGGATGAAAAGGCCATGGGACGAAACCGGGTGACCTGGGGCAGGGATAGTGCTAAGACTCTCGGGTGGCCTCAATCCAGCTGAGGTATTCCTCGGTGACATCGCCGGTGGTGTAGTGGCCCGTAAAGCACGACAGCTCCAAATTGGTGACGTGAGATCCAGTAGTGATGGCCTCCACCATGGCATCCACTTCTTGGTAGACCAGCCGGTCAGCCCCAATGACTTGGGCTACTTCGTCTTCGGTGCGGTTTGCCGCAACCAATTCGCCTCGGGTGGGCATATTGATACCGTACACGTTGGCGTAGCGGATCGCCGGCGCCGCCGACGCGAAGATCACTTTGCGTGCCCCGGCATCCCGGGCCATCTGGACAATCTGTTTGGAGGTGGTTCCGCGCACGATGGAGTCATCGACCAGCAGTACCGATTTGCCCTGAAATTCTTCGGGTAGCGCATTGAGTTTCTGACGCACTGACTTCTTTCGAACCTTCTGGCCAGGCATGATGAAGGTACGACCCACATAGCGGTTCTTATAGAAACCTTCGCGGTAAGGCAGGTTAAGGGAACGGGCCAGTTCCATGGCGGTGGGACGCCCGGAATCTGGGATAGGCATCACCACATCAATATCGCCCAGATCCAAAGTGGCGCGAACCTTGGCGGCTAGGGTCTCGCCCATGCGCAACCGTGCTTGATAGACCGAGATCCCGTCCAGGGTCGAGTCCGGACGTGCTAAGTACACGTACTCGAAGGCATCCGGAACCAGACGTGGGTTCTCTGCGCACTGCCGGGTGAAGAGCTTTCCACTATCGGAAATGAAAATGGCCTCACCTGGAGCGACGTCTCGGACCAACTCATATCCACCGGAGGCCAAAACCAGAGACTCGGAGGCCACCACCCATTCGGGGTCCCCGTTGTCATCAAACCGACGGCCCAAGACCAGTGGGCGAATGCCGAAGGGGTCACGGAATGCCAGCAAGCCATAACCGGCTATCAAGGCAATCGCTGCATAGGTGCCGTTGACACGCTGATGGACGGTGGAGACAGCTTGGAACAGGTCATCTTCAGTGGGCTCTTTACCAACCAGCGAGTTTTGCAGAGCGTTAGCCAGAACATTCAGCAAAATTTCGGTGTCCGAGGAGGAGTTCAGATGCCGGCGGTCAACGTGGAAGAGCTCTTTGGTTAGTTCGCGTGTGTTGGTGATATTACCGTTGTGCACCAGGGTAATGCCGTACGGGGCATTGACGTAAAAAGGTTGCACCTCATCTTCATTGCTGGCCGAACCACTGGTGGCGTAGCGGACATGCCCCAACCCCACATTGCCCAGCAAAGTACGCATATCCCGGGTCCGGAAGGATTCGCGCACATGCCCGCGGTGTTTGACGGTGTGGAAAGTGGAGTGTTCATCGTAGGTTGAGATACCGGTGGAGTCTTGACCGCGATGTTGCAACAGCAACAATGAGTCATAGATACTCTGGTTAACCGGGCTGGTCGAAACGAGACCGACAATTCCACACACGACGGTGAGCTCCCTCTACATGGGTATACGGCAGATGACCGAACCATTAAATCACTATTCGGTACCGACGGTGTACTTGAAGACAGCGGGACTACCAGCACCAGCCGATGCACAGACAGCACAGCAGACAGAACGTGTCGCCCCGATGATTCACAACCACCACAAGGACCACCCGGCAGACCTGGCGGTCCGAACTGCCCAGCACCCCGATGTTCTTCCGGCGTTGCGGATGCGGAACCTAGCCAATCGCAAGGTAAAGGTATATGCCGGGTTGGGCGACGAGCGGTTCTTCACCCGGCTGGAAGAACGACTAGACCAGGACGTGGCCTGGTCTCAGCGTGGCTTGGCTGCCGAGGCCGATCTGGTCATTGCAGAGACCGGGCCCAAAGATTTTTCCGAGACCTCTGGGATTATAGCAGTGGCGGGAGCTACTCCGGTGTTACCTGAGGATGCCGAGACCGGGGTGGGGATTCAGATGGGTATGCTTTAGGTTCACCCCGTCTGGGAACAGCGTGAACGGCCGGACCAAGACACCGACAGCCCCCGGTTCAGGGTGCGATCCACCTTATGAGAAACGGTCTTAGCCGGACGTCCAGCGTTGGTGTGGGTCCTCGCTGAAGATCAGGACACCCGAGATGTCTATGCCCGCCACGGTTTTACAGCCGATGGACAAAGCGAAAAACTCACCGGCGACTGGAAGGGGCTGACCGAGAGGCGGATGATCCGGAGCCAGTCGGTGACCGGGGGAGCTTTGATAACCTAAAGGTTATGTCGGTCACCGATCTTACGGCCTCTACACAGAACTACCTCAAAGCCATCTGGACGTTGCAGGAATACTCTGAAGATCCCGTGACGGCCAAAGTTCTCGCGGAAAAAATCGGGGTGCGGTTATCCTCCGCATCGGATGCGGTCCGGAAGTTGGCTGACCAACAACTCGTGATCCACCAGCCCTATGGTTCAGTGGAACTCACAGCCGAAGGAACGGGCTATGCCATCGACATGGTGCGTCGCCACCGGCTGATCGAGGCCTTTCTGGTCGAAACACTGGGATACCGATGGGATGAGGTTCACGAAGAAGCCGACGCGCTCGAGCACGCGGTCTCGGACATGATGATCGATCGCATTGACCAACACCTCGGATTCCCGACCCGTGATCCGCACGGTGATCCCATCCCGCGCAGGGATGGCAGTATTGACGCCCCCGAGCTCGACTGCTTGTCCGTGTTACACATAGGAGACCGGGCCCGTATTGAGCGCATCTCAGATGCGGATCCGGCGATGCTACAGTTTTTCGCCCGCCAGGGACTACACCCCGGAGTGGAACTCACGATTGTGCCGTCGGCGCCTTATTCGGGCTCGATGGCCGTCTCAGTCGGCGAGGCATCTACCGAGCCGGTCTGGCTGGGAGTTGACGCCACGAATAGCATTTGGGTGTACCGTTTGTCCTCGCCTGAAACGTCCTGATTCCGACTCACGGCCGGAAGTATGGCACAATGTTTGGGGTGTTCGTGATCCGCCATGGTGTAACGGCAGCACGCCAGCCTTTGAAGCTGCGCGGTCTAGGTTCGAATCCTAGTGGCGGAACTGGAGAGCGATTTTAGCCTTCATCTCACTCTGTGCCGATGACCAAAGGAAGTGACCAGGTGACTCAGCCTCCCGCTCCAGTAGCCGTGATCGTTCTGGCGGCCGGCCAGGGCACTCGAATGAAATCTTCTACTCCGAAAATCCTGCATCAAATCGGCGGGCGCTCGCTCGTTGGCCACGCGCTTCACGCAGCTCAGAGCCTCAACCCTGAACATCTCGTGGCGGTAGTGCGTCACGAACGCGATCGTGTGGTGGCACACCTGCAAGAACTCGTGCCCGAGGTTGTTATCGCCGACCAGGACGAGATTCCGGGCACCGGTCGGGCCGTGGAACAAGGGCTCCAGGCGCTACCGGCCGACACAACCGGAACCGTGGTAGTCACCTACGGTGACGTCCCGCTGCTGACCCCGCAAACCCTGAGCACGCTGGTGGCCTGTCACCATGACCAGGGTAACGCCGTGACCGTGCTGACCGCAGAGGTCTCCGACCCCACCGGATACGGTCGTATCGTCCGCGATGACCAGGGCCTTGTGGAGCGCATCGTCGAGCACAAGGACGCGCTACGTCATGCCGAGGAAACCGGCGATGACTCGCTGGTGAACATCCTCGAGATCAACTCTGGGATCTATGCTTTCGACGCTCAAGTGCTGGCTCGTACGCTGGCCGAGGTCTCCACCGATAACGCTCAGGGTGAGAAGTACTTGACGGATGTGCTTAGCCTGGCCCGCGCCGAGGGCGGCCGGGTCGCCAGTTGGGTCACCACCGATGTGTGGGAGGTTGAAGGCGCGAACGACCGTCGTCAGCTGGCAGCCTTGGGCGCCGAACTGAATCGTCGGATCACTGATTTTTGGATGCGTCAGGGCGTGACCATCGTTGACCCGGCCACCACCTGGATTGACATCGAGGTTGAGCTGGCCGCCGACGTCACCATTAAGCCGGGAACCCAGCTCCACGGCTCTACTCGGATTGCTCCCGGCGCCACCATTGGCCCAGACACCACGCTGACCGATGTCCATGTCGGTCAGCACGCGACCGTCAAGCGTACCGATGGGACCGAGGCAATGATTGCTGCGGGAGCTAAAGTGGGACCATTCACCTATCTGCGCCCCGGTACCGTCCTGGGAGAAAACGGCAAAATCGGTGCCTTTTATGAAACCAAGAATGTCACCGTAGGCGCTGGGTCTAAACTCTCCCACCTGGGGTATGCCGGCGACGCCGAGATTGGAGAGAACACCAATATTGGATGTGGCAATATCACCGCAAACTATGACGGGGTCAATAAGCATCGCACCGTGATCGGTTCCGAGGTGCGCACTGGATCTAATACCGTCTTTACTGCTCCGGTAGAAATCGGCGATGGCGCCTACACGGGTGCGGGCGCTGTGGTACGAGACAATGTGCCCGCTGGGGCCCTGGCCATCAACCAGGTTTCTCAGCGCACCATTGAGAATTGGACCATCACCAAGCGTCCCGGTACGGCTGCCGCTCGAGCCGCAGAAGCCGCTGGAGAAGCATCTGAACACACCGATGGCGACCGGTCCGCGAACTAGTCACTAGCATCTCGCTGTGATGACGAGCCACAACACAACTTCCACAACGGCGACGGGAAGACAAGAACCTCTCAGGCCTGCCGTTGAGGACAAAAACTACATAGTGTAGTTTGCAAGAACTATCGCACGCACATTTCTGTCGAGGGAGTCGATCGTTGAGCGAGATTAGTCATCACGAAAATAAGAAGCTGGTCCTGGCTTCGGGCCGGGCGCATCCCCAGTTGGCCGATGAAATTGCCGAGGCCTTGGGTACTGAGCTTCTCTCGCTGTCAGCCTACGACTTTGCCAACGGGGAGATTTACGTTCGCCCCGGCGAATCGGTGCGTGGTAAAGACTGTTTCGTCATCCAGGCGCACCCAGCACCGTTAAACAACTGGCTGATGGAGCAGCTCTTGCTCGTCGATGCGATGAAGCGTGCCTCAGCACGACGGATCACCGTGGTCTCGCCCTTCTACCCGTACGCGCGTCAGGACAAAAAGGGGCGTGGACGCGAACCTATTTCCGGACGCCTGGTCGCTGATCTCTATAAGGCCGCTGGTGCCGACCGCATTATGTCGGTGGACTTGCACACCGCTCAGATTCAGGGGTTCTTCGATGGACCGGTGGATCACCTGTTCGCAGTGCCCATCCTGGCCGATTACATTCGTGGCAAGGTTGGCGACTCCGAGGTTACGGTGGTCTCTCCGGATACGGGACGCGTGCGGGTGGCCGAGCAGTGGGCCGATCGGCTGGGCGGTGTCCCGCTGGCTTTCGTACACAAGACCCGTGACCTGACCACTCCGAACAAAGCTGAGTCGAAAACCGTGGTCGGGAAGATCGAGGGTCGCACCTGTGTGCTGATCGACGACATGATCGATACCGGTGGCACCATCGCCGGTGCGGTGCGAGTGCTGAAAGAAGCCGGGGCGAAAGATGTCATTATTGCCGCTACTCACCCGGTCTTCTCCGATCCTGCCGCCCAGCGGTTAGCCGAGTGCGGGGCCCGTGAAGTGGTGGTTACCAATACCTTACCGATTCCGGCGGCCAAAAAGTTCGAGAACCTCACCGTGCTTTCCATCGCTCCACTGATAGCCCGGGCCATCAAGGAAGTCTTCGAAGACGGTTCTGTCACCAGCCTGTTCGACGGCAACGCCTAAGAACTGGCGATTGGCCGATCACACTGGCCGGCCCTCGTTACTTTGTCGAGTCCATGATGGTCCCACACTTGCCTGCGCAGACACCCAGATCGCTGATAGAGCGTCTGAAAACTGACGCGACCTATCTGGGCCCGGCGGAACGTAAAGTCATCGTGGCAGTCATCGAGGCATTCGAACAGATACCTGATCTATCTGCCACCGATCTGGCTGCTCGCGCTCAAACATCGGCGGCTACCGTCGTGCGAGCCGCACAGAATTTGGGCTATTCAGGCTTTCAGAGGCTGAAGGATGAGATCTCTCGGTCTCTTCTCGCCCAAGCTGACCAGTCGCAGGTGGCCACTGCCCAGGGGCAGGTCAGCGGTGCCGTGCAGCTGTCCGCGTTGCAGTTGTTGAGTCGAGATGTTTTTGCTGCTGCCCAGAGCGAAATCGCCCTGACTGAGCGAATGCTTGCCAGCGAGGTCATGGAGCAGGCGGTCACTGCGGTGGCGTCGGCGAAGACCATTCTGTTAGTCGGCACCGGAGGTTCAGCAATTCCGGCCCAAGAGGCCGCGCTACGCTACACCATGTCAGGCTTAACCGCCGTGGCCCCCGTCGATGTCCTGGGGCAACAATTTACTGCTCGGATGCTCTCTGAGCGGGATGTCTGTATTGCGGTGAGCTACTCGGGAGCCAATAAACACACTCTCGACTCCGTGCGAGCCGCCCAAACTGCGGGGGCACTCATTATCGCTATTACGAGCTCTGGGATTTCTCCTCTGGCTCAACAAGCAGACCTGACGTTGACTGCTGGAAGCCGAAACGACGACCAGGAAGTGCTGGTGTCCAGAATTTCCCACACCTTGGTGCTCAACATCTTAGGTCTCGCCGCTCAGCGTCTCGTGTTTCACGATGCCGAACCTCACATGGGACCTTCAGAAAAACTGGGTCCGCTACTGTCCGACGCGCTCGAACCTGACATCTCTGAGGTCGAGGATTAATCGAAAAAATCTCACGTGGTAACAATCGTCACATCGGTTAGCTGAGATTGTTAAACCGTTGTCGCGACCCGTTCACGGTGTATTTATCTTCGCTCGTTCTACTGGGGTGTAACACCGTTTCATCGATAAAGTAACGATGAAATGTGTGGGCCTCGTTGAGAAATATACCGTGAGGAGGGCGAGATGGCACCGTGGGGCGATCCCAACAGTATTCATAACCTGCGCCCTCTTCCCGGAGTGACCAGCACAGCCAAGGGCCCCGCTAAGATTTACCGCTCGTCGGTTCCGGGGAAACTTCAACTCTCCGCTCCCGAATTGTGCGCCGTCGATGGGATTGGGACCGTGATCGACCTGCGTGAGCCAGAAGAGATCCTTCAGCGCCCGGACACACTGCCAGAGCACGTTGGCTATATCAATATTCCGCTCTATCGGGGACCAGTTCCCAGAGACGAGCCCATTTTGCAGGTCTATTCCAGACTCATCACCCAACGCGGTGCTCAACTCGTCTGCGTGTTAAAAGCTGTCACAATGGCGCTCGATGATGGCGTACTCATTCACTGCACTGCCGGAAAGGACCGCACGGGACTTGTGGCAGCGCTGGTTCTCTCGGTGGCAGGAATACACCGGGACATCATTGTTGCCGATTATGCCCGCAGTGCTGACGAGCTACCGGACAGTTACCACGCACAAGTCGCTACCGAGATGTCGAGTCAATGGGATACCTCGTCTGAAGAATTCTCTCAGGCCCTCAGATTGCATACCCTCAGCCCCGCCTCAGCGATGAGGCACTTACTGGAACACCTAGACCATCGTTACGGTTCAGTCGCGCGTTTTCTTGACTGCGTTGGTTTCAGCCTTCCTGAGCAACGCGTACTGGCTGAGCATCTGCATGCGAGGCGAGAGCCGAAGGGGGCCTGAGATGGCAGACTCATGGCACATAGCTCACTTAACCGACCCGCACCTGACCGAAAACCAGCAGACCCTGTATGGTGGCTCAATCGACCCCTGGGGGCAACTGCGTCAAACATTCGAGGCCCTCGCCCGCGGTGACGCTGGTTTACCGGATGCCGTGGTAATCAGTGGCGACCTATGCCAGCGTGGCCATGATGCCTACGCTGAAGTCGCTGGTTTTCTTACCGAGCAACGAAGGCGCTTGGGCTGTCCGATCCTTGTCGTTCCAGGTAACCACGATGAACCGGGGGCGATCGATGCTCGTTTTCACGATCCTGACACCAGCCATACTGATCCCCACGATGCAAGCAATAGCATCATCGCGGTACCCGGTCTGCGACTCATCGGGCTCAATACCCATGGTTATGGCCACCCACACGGTTGGCTTGAGACCACCTCATTGGATTGGCTAGAACACCACATCCGCCAAGACGGCACCGAGGACATTGTTTTAGTTCTGCACCATCCGCCGGTACCGGGGATGATCGCCGGCCTGCGTCACCGCGGTCTCCTGGATTCTGACTCTCGCCGGCGTCTCGCAGAGATTATGACCGGTTCGCGGGTTTGTCTGATCCTGAGCGGACATTACCACCTGAATCAATACGGCAGCTTTGCCGGAATCCCGGTCAGCGTTGCTCCCGGAATCTCCTATAGCAACGACCCCCTAGCCCCCGGAGAAACAATCCTGGCGCGGGCGGTCTTTGGATTCGTTCGCGTTGAACGAGAACCCCCAGGGCCCCCGGATATCGTGAGCAGCCTTCTTCCCTGTTCAGAACCATCCAGAGTGGTTTTCACTCTGGAGGCTTCTCCCTCGTCCCCCTAAACCCTGACCAACCCGAAACCACTGTTCACCGACAAACGTTGAGGAGGAAACCATGAAAAAAACCACCAAACTGCTCGCTCCGCTTGTTCTCATTCCTGCTCTTGCCTTGAGCTCCTGCGCTGATGAAGCGCAGCAACAGATGAACGAGTCTGACTCTGGGGATAACACCCTGACCGTTTACACCTCAGAACCGCAAGAGAAAATCGACGAGATCATTGATGCCTTTGCGGAGGTTAATCCCGACGCAGAAATTGACGTGTTCCGTGCTGGCACGGGTGAGCTGAAGACTCGTGTGGCCAGCGAAAAAGAAACCGGCGAGATTCAAGCCGATGTCATTTTGGCAGCGGATGTGCCCACTTTCGAAGATTACGCCGCAGAAGGTGATCTTGCCGAGCTGAATTTGGAGAACACCGATTCGCTTGATGACTCCTACGTCGATGAAGACAACTACTGGGTCGGGACCCGACTCATTCCGACCATTATTGCTGTCAATACAGACGTTATTTCCGAAGATGATGAACCGAGCTTATGGCAGGACCTCACCAATTCGGACTATGAAGGTCAAATAGCGATGCCCAACCCGGACGTATCTGGTGCCGCCGCATTCAACACGGCGGTTTGGCGTTCGAGTGATGAGCTAGGGGATCAATGGCTCGAGGACTTGGTCGCCAATGATCCCACCATCTTGGAATCCAATGGTCCCGTAGGACAGGCCGTGGGTGAAGGGACCACCGGCCTTGGCATCGTGGTGGATTACGTCATTCGCGACCTGGCTGATCAAGGTTCGCCGGTAAAAGTCGTATACCCGGAAGATGGCGCACCTTATGTGTCACAGCCGGCGGGTGTGTTTGCTGATAGTGACAACCAGGAACTGGCTAATCAGTTCGTGGATTTCTTGATTTCCGAAGACGGACAGCAGATGGCTGCTGAACAGTCCTACCTTCCGGTTCGTGATGACGTGGGGGTTCCTGAGGGGGCTCCGGAGCTGGCAGATCTTAATCTGATGGATCCTGATTTGGAAGAAATTGCGGCTGAACAGGATGAAGCCGTGTCCTATTTCAATGGATTGCTGAAGTAAGGTGAGTCAGCTGGCTAGCACCGCGGGTAACGTGGCTCCGAGAACTCGCACAGGACGTGCCGATGGCTTGTTCATCATGCGATGGGCAGTTGTTCTGGCCCTGGTACTCATTGTTGTTGTTCCGCTGGTTGCGCTGATCAAGGTGGGAATTGATCCCACAGCTTTGACGGTTTTTTCCGACCCCGCGGTGCTAGAAGCGCTCACGAATTCGGTGGTCTCAGCTACCATCTCCGCGATGATCGCGACCACGCTGGGGGTGATCTTCGCCATAGTCTTAGACCGGTTGATCATCCCCGGCGCCCAACTCATTCGTTGGTTGTTGCTTATTCCCTTTTTGATTCCGCCCTTCATCGGCGCGATGGCATGGATGGCGCTCTTAGGGGTCAACGGTCCTGTCAACCGGATCTTGGAACAGATGGGTCTCGAGGCGAATCTCAGCATCTTTGGTGGACCCGGCGTGATCCTCCTACTCACCATTCACTCCTATCCCACGGCTTTTCTCGTGGTCTCGACGGCGTTGCGTCGGGTCCCCGGCAACCTTGAGGAAGCCGCAAGAATCTCAGGTGCCTCGACGTTCAAAGTCATGACCACTGTGACTCTGCCACTGATGCGACCTGGGATCGTTGCCGCCTTGATCCTCACCTTGGTGGCGAATCTTTCAGACTTTGGTATCCCCGCTTTGATTGGTCTGCCGGAGGGTTATACCACGCTCACCACGCTGGTATACCGCTACCTCGCCTCGGCAACCATTTCGAATCCTCTTCCAGCAGCCTCGGCGATCGGAATGGTGCTTCTAGTGGTCGCGCTCGTAACCATCCTCGCGCAACGTCGCATGCCGACAGCCTCACAGCTATCCGATACAGCCGTAGCGCAGAAAGCCCATCCAGGCCGGGGCATGCAATACCTGCTCAGCGCGACACTGTGGGCATGGATCGTGCTTATCTGTATCGTCCCTATGGTTGCGCTGAGCGTGCAAGCTCTACTGCCGGCCCCGGGAGTCCCCTTGACCTGGGAGAACCTGACGTTTGACAATTTTGGTTCCGCTCTCACCTCCCGCGGGGCCGTCCAGGGCCTCCAGAATTCGCTGATGTTGGCCGGTTCCGCGGCCCTGATTTGTGGGGTGCTGGGATTGTTGGTTGGGATCGTGCTGACCAGATCTCGATCCCGACTCAACCCTGCGATCGACGTGCTCGCAACGTTGCCTCAGGCCTTGCCCGGACTGGTGATCGCGGTGGGATGGTTGCTCATTGCCCCGATGCTCAAGATTTTCAACACCCCGTGGGTGATTCTCGGCGCGTATGTCATGGCTTTCATAGCCCTCGTTGTCCAGCAGGTCCGCGCACCGTTGGCAACCATTTCGTCCTCTTTGGAAGAATCAGCTCAGATTTCGGGAGCTACTCATGCCCGAGCGGTGCTGGACATCACTGCCAGAATGGTGACTCCCGCGGTGATCACCGGCATCATCGTTGTATTCTTCACCGCAGTTCGAGAACTCACCATTTCCATTCTGCTGGTCGCACCGGGATCGCAAACGCTGGGTGTCACCATATTCAACCTGCAACAAGCCGGTAACTACAACGCGGCCTCGGCGCTGGCGGTGGTGGTTGCTCTGGTCGGCATGATCGGGCTGTCCTTTGCCGGGTGGTTGGGCTCCCGTCGTGCCAGCTGATGTCTCTCGTTCTTTGTTCTTGCTGGTCTTGCTTCGCCCTTACGTTCGAAAGATGATTGCTTCTTATGTCTGATATCAGCATTTCGCAACTCAACCACAGCTATAACAGTGCCACCCCGGAATCACAGCTAGCTCTTCAAGATATTTCGCTCAACATCGCCGATGGAGAATTTATCGCCCTGGTCGGGCCCTCCGGATCCGGTAAAACCACCTTGTTGCGCACACTGGCAGGGTTTATCCGTCCGCTGAGTGGGCGGATAACGTTGGGTGGACGGACCCTGTTTGCTTCCGATATCTGGGTACCACCACATCGACGTCAACTGGGTATGGTATTCCAAGACCACGCGGTATGGCCTCATATGAGCGTCAGCGAGAATGTGGCGTATCCTCTCAAACGTGCCGGACTGCGCTCAGCAGAAATTTCGGCGCGGGTCGAGAAAATACTCGAACACGTGGGACTGGTGGAGTTCGCTCAGCGCAAGCCCACACAGTTGTCCGGAGGACAGCGACAACGAGTTGCATTGGCCCGCGCAATCGTCGCAGAGCCGTCAGCGCTTTTGCTTGATGAAGCGTTGTCGGCCTTAGACGAGCCGCTTCGCGCTCGCCTACGCCTGGAACTTCGCAGGCTCACCACCGAGCAGGGTCTCACCGCGGTGCACGTGACCCACGACCGCTCTGAAGCACTAGCGATTGCCGACCGTGTGGTGGTGATGGATCAGGGCCGAATTGTCCAAGTTGGTACCGCAAGCCAAATGATAGCCAGTCCCGCGTCAAGTTTTGTGGCTGGCTTTCTTAATGATGCGACGCTTTTTCCAGGAAGTATCTCATCGGGTCGGTTCTATCCGGATCACCCGGGGGTGAACTTGTACACTGCTGGCACGGATCATGCTCCCGCGAAGGTCAGTTTCGTTGATGACGTGCAGACTGGTGCCGGCAGGCAACGAGCCATCGCTAGCGTCGACCCCTACCATATTCGCCTGGAGTCGGTGCCTCAGCCCGACGGAGACGATGTGCGGGTGGCGCGAGTCACCTCGATCTTGCAGGGTCGCGATCGGACCGAAACCGCGCTCGAATGGGGAGACACGGAGGTGCGTGTTTTTGGCGACCCGAATCAACCGGTTCGGCAACCGGGCGAACTGGTCCAGCCCGTGATTCAATCCGCCCACGTATACTTGAGCTAAATCAATCCAGCGAACAGGATCTCTTGCGTGCACGACCAAGACCGCCCTCAGCCAGGTGCTACCTGGTATCTCGTCCGCCACGGTCAAACTGATTGGAATAAGGCCGGCCGGATGCAGGGACGCACCGACATTCCGCTCAATGACACCGGTCGCGCCCAAGCGGTTTTGGCAGCTGAGGAACTGGCAAATCTGCGTCCCACGGCGGTGATTAGCTCGCCACTGTCTCGGGCACAAGAAACCGCACAGATTATCGCCACCCGGATCGGGGGAGTCGAGGTCCACATCGAACCTGGGCTGATTGAACGATCCTACGGCAGTGCGGAAGGCCGGGATGTACGGGGATTGTCCGATGAGCAACGTCAGGCTCTGATGGACGGTGGCGAACCACGTGCGGAGGCGGGGCGACGTGGGGTGCGGGCACTGCGAGAGCTTAAAACCCGCTACGGTGATGCCCCGGTGGTCATCATTAGTCACGGGGCACTGATTCGAGTCATGCTCGAGCAACTCACTGGGGAGCCACACCCCCGGATCGCTAACGCCGAAATTAGGGCGATTGACTCTCGACTGGTGTGATCACCACCGCAGCATTGTGGCCACCAAAACCGAAGCTGGGGGCCAACACCGCCGAGGGTTGCCAATGTTGTGTGGATGTCACCACCTGGATCTGATCATAAAAATCTGGGTGCTGAAGATTCCGGGTGCCCGGAATGAGCCCGGCACGAATAGACTCAACCGCCATGGCCACCTGCAAAGCACCGGATCCGCCCATCAGGTGACCGGTCACCGACTTGAGTGCGGTGACCGGCACACCGGGAAGGCGCGCGCCAAAAATCCGTGATAAAGCAGCCACCTCGGCAGCATCCCCACGGGGAGTGGAGGTAGCATGAGCGCTGATCTGACCGATCTGGTACGGTTCGAGACCGGCATCCGCTAGAGCATCAGCGATCGTCTGGCCGGCCCACCGACCGGTGGGGTCTGCCGCGGTGGGATGAAAACTATCCTGGCCCATCCCGCCTCCGGCCAACAGCGCCAGGGGACGGGCCGGGTCGGCTTCCAGGAGTAATGCCACCGCGCCCGAAGCCATCACGAACCCATCGCGTGCGGCATCGAAAGGTCGGCAGATCTGATCCGGATCTGCATTCTTGCTCAGCGCCCCAACCAATGCATTACCGGTCAGATTCACCGGATTCACCGCGTCTTCATAGCCGATTACCAGCACGCGGCGGGCATAACCGTGGCGTATCCGGCGCAAAGCGGTCACTAGCGCGATCGTGGAGGACGCGCACGTGGCACTAACCGCTTCGGTCCCGCCATGACTGCCATAGCGTTGGGCGGCCAGTGTGGCCACCGTATCGGGGGAGGCCGTTAGGACCGCTGGGATCGCGGGCGCTCGCGATACGCCGGAGATGATGGCTTCGACCGCTCGATGAATGGTTGTCACCGGTCCGTTGGCGCTGGCGGCAATAATGTCCCCGCCAAAAAAGGGTTCATCGGATGTGGGGGTGCCGGAATACCCCAGGGCCTGATCGGCCGCACAGATTGCCATCACCACAGCTTGATCCACCCGGTTCGATAACGGTGGGTCAAAGATGTCGGTGGCATCGATCGGCTCAGCTGTGGCAGCTACGCGGACACCGGTTTGCTGTACGACAGCCTCCGGCAGGGGGCTGAACAGATGGTGCCCGTCAGTTACCGAATGCCAGAGCCTAGCGGTCCCGTGCCCAGCTGCGCTCACCGCGCCCATCCCGGTGATGCCAACCTGGTGGATACTCATAACCGGTGGGCCTTTCCCTCATCAATGAGTTGGGTGAGGCGCCGGCGTTGAATTTTCTCTGAGCTGGTCCGTGGGAAACGGGCGATGGAGTACCAGCGCCGTGGTCGGAAGGGCTCCGGGATGTTGTCGCGGGCGAGGGCCACCAATTCGGATTTTGTGGGCGCCTGTGGAGTTTCGATCACCCCGGCGATGATCACACCCAGACGTGGATCGGGCAAACCGACGGTGGCTGTTGCACCCGTGACCAGGGGGCCGAGAGCTTGAGCCAGCCTGTCATCGGCCTCGACGAGGCTGATGGTGTTGGCCCCGGTGGTGACGATCTCGTCGCCACGGCCAGCTAGCTGAATCCACCGATCCTGCACCATCCCCCAGTCACCCACGGTGCGCCAACCGGATTCGTCGCTGAGTTGGGCAGGGGAATTGAGATACCGTGCTGACGCCGACGGGGCGCGAAACCACAGCTGCCCCAGACAGTTCTCGGCCAAGACCCGGTTGGTGGTGTCTCGGACCTGGGCAGTGACGTGGTCATAGAGACGTAACCGGTCGGAATAGCTGATCCCGTAGGGATCCGGTGTGGAATCGGCAATGAATCCGATTTCTCCGGTGCCAAAGTAGTTGATCAGTTTTGCGCGCGGCACTTTCTCCGCGACCCGGTCGCGTAATGCTTGAGGGACTGCCGAGCCTCCGGTGACCAGTACCTGAAGATTCCCTAGCCGTTCGGTCTGATTCCCGGCGGCCTCCAGAATGCCCAGCAAGACGGCCGGTGCCGCCACGACGCGGGTGATCGGCCAGTGGGTGAAGGCTGCGATCATGTGCCGAAAATGCGCCCGGCCGGTCACCACACAGGTTTCACCAGCGCCCAGTGCCTCGACCACCGCGTAGAGGATGAGGCTATACGACAACGTTCCGGGGGCCAGTGTTGTGTGACCTGCTACCTGGAGTCGTTGGTGCGAGGTCCGGTAATTGGCCCGGTACTCGCCCCGGGTTTTGATAAATGCTTTGGGCTGGCCCGTCGTCCCCGAGGAAAACAACACGAGATAGGGATCTGCATCCTGCAGAACCGTGGTGTCTCCGGGATCCACATCTGGTGCCAGCAGCAGTTGCGGGCCGAGCACCGTTCCAGGAAAGCCGTGGGTACGAAGATACTGGGAGAAAGTCTGGTCATCGGTGACTACCACAGTGATACCGGCAGATGAGATATTGTCCCACAGCTGGTCGTGCCAGTCCCTTGGATTCAGCACGCTGAGCACCACTGGGCCCATACTGAGCTCGGCAAAGAGACGTACGGTGGTCAACGCATCGTGCAGACACAACGCCACGACCGGGTAACCGGCAAGATCCTGGTGAGGGCTGTCCGGGGTTTCCCGCGCCACTTGCTGGAGTCGTGACGCTGTGGTGCGGGATGAGCTCAGGAGCTCACCGTAGGTAATGTATTGACCCTGGTCATCGGCGAGGGCGATGCGCGCGGGGGTCTCGATTGCGCGGGCCAGAACTGATTGTACAAAGGGCATAGTCGACACCCCCTTACCACTTCACCACGGATTGGATAGGCCGTGCCGGAGACTGTCCCGGCGTTCCTTGCTATCTAAACACATCGCTCAGGCGAGGTTGAAGTGGTCGAAGCCAGTGCGCTCATGCTAGAATGCAACAGTTGCCCAGGCGAGGGAGCAGACTTGCTCCGTTATCGACGAGGCTGATGAGATCACCGTTGCCAGCTGTCTTCATGCTCGGCGTATCACAGATTCTCTTTGTTCCTGCCTGGTCGTGATGAGCACTAGCTCGTGAGTATTAACAGGAGGACTCATTATGGCGATTGATACCGTCAACATCAATGTCGAATTTCGCACCGATACTGGCAAGGGTGCATCCCGCCAGGCGCGCCGCGAAGGCAAAATCCCGGCCGTCATTTACGGTCACGGTTCAGAGCCGCGCCACATTCTGATGCCTGAGTACGACACCTTCATGGCTTTGCGGACTCCCAACCAGTTGCTGAAACTCATCGCTGACGGTGAAGAGATCATGGCACTGGCCAAGGATATTCAGCGCAACCCGCTGAAAGAAAAGATCGAGCACGTTGACCTGCTGATCGTGCGTCGCGGTGAAAAGGTGGTTGTTGACGTGCCCGTTGAGGTCGAAGGCGAAGTGGCACCTGGCTTCACCTACTTCTTGGAAGAAGCCTCCCTGCCGATCGAAGCCGACGCGCTGGACTTGCCGGATTCTGTCACCGTCTCGGTAGAAGGACGCGAAGGTGGCAACCACGTGCTGGCTTCCGACGTGCAGCTGCCGGCTGGCACCTCGCTGCAACTGGAAGATGACGCTGTGATCGCTACCGTCGACGAGATCGTCGAGCAGGACCTGGGTGAAGAGCCCGAAGCAGGTACTGAGGGCGACGAGGCCAACAGCCAGGGCTCTGAAAACAGCGACGACTAAGTGTCTCGTCACGGAGATATAGGGTGCCGATGCGTTTAGGCAGAAGCTCAGCGTCCACCACCAGCCCCTGGCTGGTGGTGGGACTGGGCAACCCCGGTGACAAATACCACAGCACTCGGCACAATATTGGTCACATGGTGGCCGATGAGCTCGTCGACCGCTACGGCGGAAGCTTCCGGGCTCATAAAACACAGAACGCGTTGGCCACCCTGCGGCTGGGAGAAACTCGAGAGAAAGTCCTGGTGGCCAAACCAGCTACCTACATGAATCTCTCTGGTGGTCCCGTCAAAGCGTTGACCACTTTCTTTAAAGTGCGACTGGACCAGCTCATTGTGGTCCACGACGAGCTCGATATCGATTTCGATCGCCTGCGCATCAAACGCGGTGGGGGAGATGGCGGTCATAACGGACTGAAATCCATCACGCAGTGTATAGGCGATAAAAACTATTACCGCGTTCGGGCCGGAATCGGACGGCCCCCCGGAGCCATGGACGTATCCAGCTACGTGCTCAAGCCTTTCAATTCCACTCAACGCCAGGTGCTACCGTTGCATGTATCCACAGCAGCTGATGCCGTCGAAAGTCTCATTACTGACGGCTTGACTCCCACACAAAACCGTTTCCACTAGCCCTGGGCTCACCTGTCTGCTAGGACCGAGAACTGTTTGATATCTCACCATCTGTGACGGATCTCTGAGATAGTAACTGTACCGAACGGTTGGTATAGTTTTGGGGGTGATGACTCGTCTTCAAGCTGAAACTTCAACGCCCGGTCAGCGTTGGGCCTTTTTGGCCATCATCTCCGCCGCACTGTTTTTGGTGGGTGCTGATAACTCGATCCTCTATACCGCATTACCGGTACTGCGCGATGAGCTCGGCACCAGTGAACTGCAAGGTCTCTGGATCATCAATGCCTACCCCCTGGTACTATCAGGGCTGTTACTGGGCACCGGCACACTCGGAGATAAAATCGGTCATCGGCTCATGTTCTTACTGGGCGTCAGTATCTTCGGTGCCGGTTCCTTGCTGGCGGCCTTCTCGCCCAACGCCTGGACGCTGATTGTCGCCCGGGCAATCCTCGGCGTGGGAGCTGCCACCATGATGCCAGCGAGTCTCGCACTCGTGCGGCTAACATTCCGTGACGTTAAAGAACGCAACGTCGCAGTGGCCATCTGGGGGTCGGTGGCGGTCGTGGGTGCCGCATCCGGTCCGGTGCTGGGTGGTTTACTCCTGGAGTTCTTCTGGTGGGGCTCGGTGTTTTTGCTCAACGTCCCCATCGTCATCATCACGGTGATTGCCACCATCGCGGTTGCCCCACCGAACGTGGCACACCCAGAACGGCATTGGGATCTGATGTCATCGCTGTTGATGATGTTTGCTATGGCGGGGTTCGTGATGAGCATTAAAGAACTAGCCAATCCTCAGCGGAATGCCTGGGTGCTATCGGTCGCTCTTGTCATTGCCGTGATTGGTTTTGTGTTGTTTTGGCTTCGCCAGCGCTTGCTCACCCACCCGCTGTTGGAATTGTCGATTTTCCGTGACCCAGTCTTCACCGGCGGCACGCTGACCGCGGTGTTGATCATGGTGGCGCTTTCCGGCGTGGAACTTATGACCACCCAGCGGTTCCAGACCGCTGGCGGTCTCACCCCCTTGCAAGCCGGCGCAATGGTCGCTGCCGTGGCTCTGCCGGCGATTCCTACCGCGTTATTAGGTGGCTCGGTTCTCCACAGGGTCGGTTTCCGTCCGCTGATTACCGGCGGGTTCCTGCTTATTGTGGTGGGACTGGGAGTGAGTATGTGGACGTTCACCCTCGATGTGGTGCCCTTGTTCCTGGGCAGTATGATCCTGGTGGGTCTAGGTGGTGGCCTGGCAACCTCGGTTTCGTCGACTGCCATCCTTGGATCGGCGCCCCCGTCCAAGGCGGGGATGGCTTCGTCTGTGGAAGCGGTTTCCTACGAGTTCGGGACCTTGGTTGCGGTGGCCGTTTTTGGCTCGGTGATGCCCCTGCTCTACAGCATGAACGCCCCAGCACCGGTAGCCGCAGACGTGGACCACGGGGTCGATCACCCAATGTATGGCGAGCAAGCCGTTGCCGCCTACGATCAGGCCTATCTCAGCATTTTGGGAATAGTAGCGACCGTGGGCCTCATCGGTGCCCTGGTGACCGCCTGGTGTTTCCGAGGCAACCCGAAGGAAGCTGATGCGACCGAGTAAGAAAACCAAAATCATCCGCACCGCTATTGACCTCATTGAGGCCGGAAGCCTGGATTCGGTGTCTTATGATGCGTTGGCCCAATCCTCCGGGCTGTCGAAATCCGGGATCATCTACCATTTTCCCTCCCGCGAGGAAATGATGCGCGCGGTGCATCAGTATATGGCGGATCAGTGGGAAGCCGAACTCGAAGCAGCCGGGGGTGGCCCCGCCGAGCAACTCACGGGGTCCCAGCGCCTGCGCGCCGTCGTGGTGTCCCTGCGACGCAGTGCCACCAAAACCGAACTCCTGTTGGAAATTGATGCCCGGTCGAACCCGGAACTGGCCGCTATCTGGCAAGCGGTGGATCAACGTTGGGTCCCCTCCCCGGCGGAGATCGACAGCGCCGGGACTTTGGGGCTCGAGCGTTTCCTCGTGTTGTTAATGGCCGACGGGTTGTGGCTCCACGACTACGTCCACGAGGATCGGCTCAGCGAATCCCAGCGGGAAGCGTTGGTGGACCACGTCCTGGCCAAGATCGATCAAACCGCCACGGACGAACGACCAGACCGCTGAGCTAGTGCTCGGCCAACCACGCATCGATGGCGTGTGCTTGTGTGGCAATGACCTTTGACACCTGGGGCTCGAGCGTGGAAACCAGTGCGGACCCGATGAACGGGATATGGCACTGTAGATTTCCTTCAACCGCATAATCCGTGTCGCTGGTACTGGTTGCTGACAGGGTCTGGGTGACGGTGCTTTCAGCACGGGCGATGGGGATGAGGATCCTCAGCAATGCTGTCCGCGAGTCGTTTTCAGCTGGTCTAGACCAGACCACTTCCTGCCGAATTTCCACACCGTCTGTGACCAAGCTTCGCAGCGCATGCGGGACCTTATGCTGGATGGCCTCGCCGGAGAGATGAGAAATCATCGTCACCTTCACCCGCCCGTCATCGCCGTCAGCCACCTGAAACTCGGTGAGGGTCGCCCCGACCTGCTCGGTGGCGTGTCGATGAAAATCTTGTGAGGTCAGCGCCTGAAAGACGTGTACTACGGGGTGATGCACGGTGATGTTTTCCCCAAAAGCCATGATCGGTGCTGGTCCTCTCCGCAGGAGACTTTTGGTTCACTCACGGCGTGAGGAAAGGTGAACCGGGTAGTCTAAATCTGGGCGCCACAATGATGGCGCTGAACCCATTTAACCACGCTGAAGGAAGACCATCCCGTGTCCGAGCATTCACCCTTAGCACCGCTGTTGCCCACGCTGTCTGAAGATCGCGGATTAGCCACAGCGTTATCGAGCTTGGCCGCCCACGACGAGCCCACCCCAGACCTGGGACTCCACCTGCCTGACGGGGCCCGACCTGCGGCCACCGCGTTGATTTCAGGCGCCGTGAGTGACCTGGCGACTCAACGCAACGGCGACACCCCAGTGCACCCGGTGGTGCTGGTGATGACCGCTACCCACCGTGAGGCCGAGGAACTACGCTCAGCCGTGACCTCGTGGATGGATGCTGACACTGTCGGGCTGTTTCCCTCCTGGGAGACCTTGCCTCATGAGCGACTCTCGCCACGTTCGGATACGGTCGGTGAACGGCTGGCGATCTTGCGCCGCCTGGCTCACCCACAGGATGCCGGGCAGGCCCCGCTGAAAGTGCTCTTCGCCCCGATCCGTTCGATCCTGCAACCGGTGGTCAAAGGACTCGGCGACTTAACGCCGGTGGTGATCAACACCGGTGAATTCTACGAGTTTGAGTCCGTGGTCGCTGCGTTGGCTCATGCCGCCTACTCTCGGGTGGATATGGTTACCAAGCGCGGTGAATTTGCGGTACGTGGTGGGATCATTGACGTCTTCCCGCCCACCGAAGACCACCCACAACGCATCGAGTTCTTCGGCGATGAAGTCGAGGAAATCCGCTGGTTCTCGGTGGCAGACCAGCGCTCCTTGGAAGACACCAGTAATGACGGCTCGGCCACCCCCACCAGTGTGTATGCGCCACCGTGCCGAGAACTGTTGCTCACCGACGCCGTGCGCGAAAAAGCCCGTGCGCTACAAGCCTCCATGCCGCAAGCCGTCGATATGCTGGAACGCATCTCGCAAGGCCAGGCCACCGAGGGCATGGAATCGCTGGCGCCGTTGGTGACCGAGATGGTTGACTTCCTAGACCTGTTGCCGGCTGGATCGTTGAGCCTGCTGATTGAACCGGAGAAAATTCGAGCCCGGGCCGAGGACCTGTTGGCCACCAACGAAGAATTCCTGCAGGCGGCCTGGGCGGCTGCTGCCGACGGGGTGGCAGCACCGCTGGATACCTCTCAAACCGAACAGTCTCAGTTTGGGGGATTCGCCACGCTAGCGGAGACCCGGGCCAAGGCGCTGGAGAATCATCAGGGCTGGTGGCAATTCGCTGTGTTGGGTGCTGACCCCGATTTAATCGCTGATGAGCAGAGCTACCGGACCGGATTCCGGCCCTCTGCAGAATTCTCCGGAGACGTGGAGGCCATGCTAGAGCATATGCGCACCCGGATTTCTCAGGACTTCACTGTCGCGGTGGCCACCGACAGCTCCGGTTCGGCTCGGCGCGTGGCCGAGTTGCTTGTCCAAGCCGGTATGAGCGCCTCGGTGGTCGAGGAAGTGGCCGCAGAATTGCCCGGCCAAGTTCAGATCACGCCAGCAGCTATTAACGCCGGCTTCGTGGCGGAAGCAGAAAAAATCGCGGTGGTATCTGAACGTGACTTATTTGGACGTCGTGCGATTGCCGGATCCGAACGCGGCAAACGTCGTTCCCTCGCCCGGAAAAAGCGCAACGCGGTCGATCCTCTCGAACTGCGCGAAGGCGACTACGTTGTTCACGCTCAGCACGGCATCGCCAAATTCATTGAACTACAACGTCGCAAAGTCTCCACAGCACCATCTGGAGTTGCCGCCCAAGATGGTTATCGGGAATACCTGGTGTTGGAATACGCTCCCTCCAAACGCGGTGCTCCCGGAGATCGGCTGTTTGTGCCCACCGACCAGCTGGACCAAGTCTCGCAGTACGTGGGAGGAGAGACTCCCAGCTTGTCGAAAATGGGCGGCTCTGACTGGGCTCAGACGAAGTCCAAAGCCCGGCGGGCGACCCGCGAAATCGCCAATGAGCTGATCCGGCTCTACTCGGCACGCATGACCTCTCGAGGGTACTCGTTCTCGGCCGATACGCCGTGGCAGAGAGAACTCGAAGAATCCTTCCCCTTTATCGAAACGCCCGACCAGCTGACTGCCATCGACGAAGTCAAGCACGATATGCAGTCGCAGGTTCCGATGGACCGGCTGATTTCCGGGGATGTAGGCTTCGGCAAAACCGAGGTCGCCGTTCGCGCAGCGTTCAAGGCGGTTCAAGACGGCAAACAGGTGGCGGTGCTGGTGCCCACCACGCTGTTGGCTCGCCAACACCATGAAACCTTTACCGAGCGTTTCGCCGGCTTTCCCATCACCGTCCGGCCTCTTTCACGTTTTCAAACCGGCAAACAGGCTAGAGACACCATCAACGGTGTCGCCGACGGGAGCGTCGATGTGGTGATCGGTACTCACCGGCTGTTGGCCGACCAGGTGCAGTTCAAAGATCTCGGCCTGGTGATTGTCGATGAGGAACAGCGCTTCGGCGTGGAACACAAGGAACAGCTGAAGAAACTTCGCACCAATATCGATGTGTTGGCCATGTCGGCGACCCCGATCCCGCGCACCCTGGAGATGTCGATGACCGGGATTCGGGAAACTTCGACGCTGGCCACCGCCCCGGAGGAACGCCACCCGGTGCTGACCACGGTCGGTCCCTATACCGACCAACAGGTGATTGCCGCGATACGGCGGGAGATGATGCGCGAAGGGCAGGTTTTCTATGTCCACAACCGGGTCACCTCGATCAATAAGGTAGCCGCCCACATTCAGCAGCTGGTGCCCGAAGCCCGTGTCGCGGTGGCTCACGGCAAAATGGCTGAGTCCACCTTGGAAGAGATCATGGTTAAATTCTGGGAGAAAGAGTTCGACGTGCTGGTCTCGACCACCATCATTGAAACCGGGCTCGACATTGCCAACGCCAACACGTTGATCATTGAAGATGCCCACCGCTACGGGCTCTCCCAGCTGCACCAGTTGCGCGGACGCGTGGGACGTGGTCGAGAGCGGGCCTACGCTTATTTCCTCTACGATCCACATAAACCACTGACCGAGACTGCTCTGGAACGACTGCGGGCGGTGGCCACCCATAACGAGTTGGGATCGGGTCTGAAACTGGCCCAGAAAGACCTGGAAATTCGTGGGGCCGGCAATCTGTTGGGTGGGGAACAGTCCGGCCACATCGCCGGGGTGGGCTTTGACCTCTATATCCGCATGGTCGGGGAAGCTGTGGCCGATTTCAAGGGCGAAGACGATCCTTCGCCGGTGGAGGTCAAGGTCGAGCTACCGGTCAACGCGCACCTGCCGCATGATTATGTCCCCGGCGAACGGCTACGTTTGGAGGCGTATCGAAACCTGGCCCAGGCCCACGATGACCAGGCTATCGAGGCGGTGATCGACGAACTCAAGGACCGCTACGGGGACCTACCAGAACCGGCTGAGAACTTGGTCGCGGTGGCTCGATTGCGCAATGTGGCGCGTGGACACGGGATCTCCGAGATCATGTCGATGGGCAGGAACATTAAGTTCGGGCCTGTGGAAGAGCTCCCCGAGTCACGTGTGATGCGACTGAACCGGATGTATCCAGGTTCGAGTCTCAAACCGGCTCTGAAGGCCGTGATGGTGCCCCGGCCCAAGGACGCTCAGACGGTGGTCGGTAAGGACCTCACCGACCAACCACTGTTGCAGTGGGCCAGTGAGCTGGTGCGCAATATCTTCCCTCAGGTGGCCAAGAACTTACCGGAAGAAGGTGGATCATCGCAGGAGTCCGGTGTGGCTGAGGGTAGTTAGTGTTGGTACTCGCCAGGCTGGAGGATGCGACGCCAGAAAGCTTTCATCGGAACCCCAGCTAAGGGGCGGGACAATGGTGAATAGATGATCAGCAAGCCGAGTGCCCAGCTGGTCAGTACGGTGAGGATAAAGCGCTGATGCAGGTTATCGACACCCAGCCGGGCGAACTCCATGATCAGCCAGCCATGGGCCAGCACCACCACGGTCCCGGTTCGGACTAGTTGCTGTATCACCGGGCGGGCGGGTCGGACCAGAGCGTTGACCCAGATGCCGAAGATCATCACCATGCCACAGACCATCAGCACCCCGACCACCGGGGTCACCAGGAACAGACCGAATCCAGCGAATTTGATGTTGTGCGGTGGCACACCCATCAGCACCGCGGCCATGCCGATCAACACGAGGCCAAGACCGAGGAAACCCAGCGTGGTGGAGTCGAAGGGCGTGGTCGTTGATTTGGCTTTGATCCCCGGAAAATCGCTGAGTCGCGGCAGGATGTGATAGCGGAAGGCTTCACCGCACAGGATGTAGAACATACACGGTATAGCGAGTCCGATGCCCAAGGGCAAGATCACGCCCAACTGGTAGTCCTCGGGCAAGACCGCAGCGGCGACAAAACCCAGGATGGCCACCGTCCAGGCCACCCAGGTGGGGAATCGTTCGAGGAACCGACGGATAAGTACGGCAAAAAAGAGCACCGAGATAAACCAGAAGGCCCACCACGGCGGGTCTTGCTGCGACCCGCCGTACCAGCCGTAGAAGAGTGCTTCGAGGAATTCTTCCCAGGTGTCGTTGAACAGCCATGCCACGATCGACATCAGCACCGCCCAGATCAAATAGGGCACGCCCAGAGTGAGCCACCGGTTTTTCAGTTCGGTGGTGAAGGGCCGGCCGGGGGTGAAGAAGAAACCGGACAGGAAGAAGAACAGCGGCATCCGCCAGATTTCCAGATAACTTTTGAAGGTGAAAGCATCCCCGTAGATGTGTCCGACGACCACCGCGACGATCGAGACGATTCTTAACAGGTCGATCCCCACATTGCGACCGATGGGCCCGGTGAGATGGCGCCGAGAGGCGACGTCACCGACGGGGTAGGTGGGAGTGGCCATGGTGCGCTGAAGGGGCTTCTCTTCTCGGTCGTGGAACAGCTGTTGGCTGATCGGCTGGCTGGTGTCCGTCCCAGTCTAGCTAACCGAAGACCTCGGTGACGAGGTCTTCGGTGTGCGCATTCCGGTCAACAGACGGGCCCACCGGTAGCGGGGTGCCAGGCGGCACAGCAGAGTTCCGACAGCGAAACAGATCACCACAGTCAGCAGGAAACGCAGGTGGAGGTTGCCCAGGTCCCAGCGGTCTAGTTGCAACAGCACGATCCCGTGCAGGAGCACGACAACGGTTCCGGCGCGGGCGAGCTGATATACCCAGTGGCGCATGGGCGGTATAGCTCGGATGAGACGGTCCCCCCCAGGTGGCGCTGAGCAAGATGAAACCGGCAGAGATGGTGATCCCGGTAAGCGGGGTGACCAGAAACAAACCGAAGTCTGAGGACTGGATGGAATGGGTGGGGACCCCCAGGGCGGTGGCGATGAAGCCGGCGACGACCAGGCCCGACCCGATCAGCGCATAGGGCGTACTTGGGCGCTCAGTGCCGATGGTTGCTTGCAAGCGGGTGTGCACCAGCATGTGCAAGGCACGTCCGCAGAGGATGTAGAACAAGACCGGCAAACACAATCCCACCGAGAATGGGGTACGCGCTAGGAGCTCGTCGTCGAGAATGTCAGACAGCACGAGTCCGCTCAGTGCCACGGCCCAGGGAACCCAGGCTGGGAGATGTTGCAGGCACCGGTAGAGCATCACGGTGGCGGTCAACACCGACAGAAACCAGAATGCCATCCAGATAATGGTCTGGTCGACTCCGCCATACCAGCCCATGATGAGTAGCTCCGTGAGATGTTTGGGGTCGTGATACCACCAGATCACGGTCACCACCGAGCAGATGACTGACCACCAAAAATAGGGGACGAGAAGAGTGGTGAATCGTGTATTTGTTTCCGCGCGCAGTGATTTTCCCGGGGTCAAGAAATATCCGGAGAGCACGAAGAACAGCGGCATGCGCCACATCGACAAAAACTCGCGGTGCTCTATGGTAGCACCATAGGTGTGGCCGAAGATTACCGCGATCAGGCACAGCACTCTCAGAGCATCGACGCCGACGATCCGCGGTCGCTTCACAGTCGCGGTGCTGGTGTTCGGGGGTGCTGTTGTCATCATGGTGGGGGTCAGACGGCGGTGGGTAAACAATAGCCCGGGCCGTTATGGGCCCGGGCATGCAGTCATTGAAAACGAAGGTCGCCACCGTCGGAACGGTGCGCGGGGTTAGTACTGCTCGGGGTCGTGACGAAGGTTCTTGGGATCGTGAATGTGATCGTGATCAACCGTATCGGAGCGACCGACAATGGCCTTGGGAATCAGGAAGGTGATCACCATCAGTACCAGCGCGGTGATGCCCGGGATCCACACAGCGTTGACGTAGTCGGTGCTGTGCTCCCAGAAACTCAGGGCGAACATGGTTCCCAGCAGGAGCAAGAACACCACGGCGAACAGGATAATATTGCCGGTGCCGAATCCGCGACCAGAGTGGTCGGTTGGTTTGCCGTTACGAATCACGGGTCTACCTCATCTTTCACAGCTACAGAAGCCTCTGTAGCCAAGCGCGGGTGCGAGTCGAAAATGCCTAGTTACGTTCTAGGATAGCAAGAGTTGCGGAACAGCCCAGCCGGTTGGCCCCTGCATGAAGCATCTGCAGGGCGGATTGCCGGGTTTTAATGCCACCGGAGGCCTTCACCCCCAGCCGGTCGGAGACTGCCTGCCGCATCACGGTGACAGCTTGGCGGGTGGCGGGACCGTAGCCGAATCCGGTGGAGGTTTTGACAAAATCGGCGTGGGCTTCCTCGGCGGCCTGGCAGGCCCGGGTGAGCAGGTTGGTGGAGAGGTTGCCTTCGGGGCCGGTCAGCGCCCCGATTTCGACAATGACTTTCACCAGCGCAGAATCGTTGATGGACTTGGTGGCCTCGACCACCTGGGCAATATCGGCGATGACGGTGTGATCGTCCCCGGCATGCAACGCGCCCAGATTGATGACCATATCGATCTCTGTGGCCCCGGCAGCGACAGCTTGTTGAGCTTCGGTGGCTTTCGCCCAGGTCGTGGTGGCGCCCAAGGGAAACCCGACCACGCTACACACCGCGACCGGTGAGTCCTCGAGCTGGGCCACCGCGGTCGGGACCCAGAATGGATTCACACACACCGAGGCGGTGCGGTGGGCGGTAGCCTGGTCACACAGGGTGGCAATGTGTTCGGCGGTGGCGGTGGCCGTCAACAACGTATGATCGATCAACCCCGCCAACTCGGCGGTGGAGAGGGTGTCAATCTGTTCGGTGGTCAGGGCGGCGGTGGGGGATTCAACAACAGTCATCGTTTGGGTGCTTACCGTTCGGGGTTCACGGGTTGGGTCAAAAACGTTTCGGCATCTGCTTCAAGCCGTGCTAACAGGTCCGCAAGCCGTGAGGCGGCAGCGGTCTTGTCGGGGGTCTCGGTGGCCCGTTGTGGTGGCAGGTGAACTTCCAGATAGCACTTCAGCTTCGGTTCGGTCCCGGAGGGACGGACCTGGACCGACAGGTGTGCAGCCGGAACCTCGGGGTGGGCCGGGTCGGCTTCGGCGCTGAGGGACACCAACTCGGTGGGGTGTAATCCTTGGGCGGAGGCGGTGGCCGGGTCGGCGTAGTCAACCAGCGTGGTGGGGCCGATACCGGCTAAGGAGGCTGGTGGGTGCTGGCGCAGGTGCGCCATGATCTGAGGGATCACGCTGAGATCATCCAGCCGCAACGACAGCTGGCTACTGAGCCCGGACCCCACGAGGGCCTGCAACTGCTCACGATACTCCCACAGGCTCGATCCTTGGGATTTCAGTGCCGCGGCTAGTTCGCAGATTAACAGCCCGGCGCTGAGTCCGTCTTTATCGCGGACCACCTCGGGGGCAACACAGTAGCCCAGGGCTTCTTCGAAACCGAAGCTCAGATCGGGCACGCGCGAGATCCATTTGAAACCGGTCAGTGTTGGAATGCATTCAGCGCCCGGGTAGTGGTCGGCCAACCCGGCTAACGCGGGGCTGGAGACCACCGAGCGGGCCAGCACCGGCGGGTTGGTGGTTGTCGCGTGGGATCCTGAGCGAGCTAAGAACAACGACCCGAGGATTAGACCGAGGTCATTGCCGGAGAGTTGTTGCCACGTGCCGTTCGGGGAACTGAGGCTCGGGATGGCAACGGCCAGTCGGTCCGCGTCGGGATCGTGGGCGATGATCAGATCGGTCTCGGGTTCTCGATTGGCGGTGCTCAGCGCCAGATCCAGGGCACCGTGTTCTTCCGGATTGGGGAAGACCACCGTGGGGAAGTCGGGGTCGGGATCGATCTGTTCGGCTACCGGCCGGAGCGGCCCGTACCCGAAACGGCGCATCATCTCCGGGAACACCACCCCGCCCACTCCGTGCATCGGCGTATACACCACCCGCAGTGACGCCCGAGCCCCGATGGCTTGGTCTGCGGTGAATTCCGTGAGTGGAGACCGCGGTTGTAACGAGTCGGCGAGCGCGAGCCGGTAGCGTTCGGCCACCTCGTCGACGTCCAGAGACTCCACGCCAGCGGCTTGCATGACCGGGATCTGGTCGGCAGTGTGCCAGCGGTTGATGCGCTCGGCGATCTCGGTATCGATTGGGGCAATGATCTGGGCTCCGGTGCCCCATTGGTCACTGAGCCGTCCGCCGAGGTAGACCTTATAGCCGTTATCGGTGGCCGGGTTGTGGCTGGCGGTGACCATAATGCCCACATCGGCGGCGAGCTCCCGGACGGCGAAGGCGAGCAGCGGGGTGGGACACCACGTTCTGAAAAGGTAGGTTTGGCACCCAGCGGCTTGGAACACGGTTGCAGAATCTTCGGCAAAGCTCAACGACCCGTAGCGGGCGTCGAAACCGATCACCACCCGCGGCGGGCGAGAGTCCTCGGTCAGCCAGGATTGTGCCCAATCGCTGATGCCGGCTGCGCTACGCCGGACGACGACACGGTTCATACGGTTCAGACCCGGACCTTCGGCAGCCCGCAGACCAGCGGTGCCGAAACGAAGGGGCCCGGCAAAACGGTCGGCCAGGGTGGCATAGTCGTGGCGGTTGAGTTCTTCGTGCAGGATCTCGTGGTGTCGCGGGTCGGGGTCGATCTGGCACCAATCCTCGACCAGGCGAACGAGTTGGTCGGGGTCAACGGGATTATGTGTGGTCATAGCTTGTCGATGATCGAGGCGAGTAAGTGGGAAATGCGTGTCTGGGCGGCACGGCCGGCCTCGATCACTTCGTGATGGGAGAGCGGGTGCTGGCTGATGCCGGCAGCCTGGTTGGTTACCAATGACATCCCGAAGACTTCAAGCCCGGCATGCCGGGCTGCAATGGCGTCTAATGCAGTCGACATACCGACCAGGTCTCCACCGAGGAGCTTGGCCATGCGTACCTCGGCGGGAGTTTCGTATTGCGGGCCGGGGAACTGGACATAAACTCCCTGTGCCAAGGAGGGATCCACGCTGCGGGCGATCTCACGGATGCGAGGTGAGTACAGGTCGGTGAGATCAATGAACTCCGGGCCCAGGAGGGGAGTAGCGCCGGTGAGGTTTAGATGGTCGCTGATCAGCACCGGTTCCCCGGGCGGCAACGCCTCGTTGACGCTGCCAGATCCGTTGGTGAGCACCACCAGCTCAGCTCCGGTAGCGGCAGCGGTGCGCACCGTGTGTGCTACCGCGTTCACATCGCGGTGTTCGTAGTAATGGGTGCGAGATCCGAACACCAGCACGTGGTCAGTGACCGTACCCTCGGCGGAGCGCCGGGCAATGGAAGACACGGTGGAGCCGTGTCCGGCCACAGACGCAGAAGTGAAACCCGGAATATCACCGGTGGGCAACTCGGTCTGACGGTCACCGAGCAGATCGGTCGCCCCGGACCAGCCAGAGCCCAGTACGACCGCGATGCGGTGTTGTGCTACCCCGGTCGTCTCGGCGATATAACGCCCGGCTTGGCGGGCTAAATCGAACCCGGGATGGTCCCCGGACAGCCCCATGGACTCCGCAGTAGGCTCAGAAATGTCATTGTCAGTCACGTCTGTCATCCTAGCGAGAACGGCCCCAGCCAGCCTAGCTGTGAGGTTCAGCTGTCATCTGCACTACATCTGTGAGCCTTGGCAGGGTTTGTACGACAGAATAGGACTCGTGTCTTCTTCAGCATTGATTCCTCACCCCTCATTGACCATTATCGGTGCCGGACCCGGAGGCTACGAAGCAGCGCTGGTGGCTGCTAACCAAGGATCCGAGGTCACCATTGTCGAACGTGACGGTATCGGCGGGTCAGCGGTGCTGACCGACGTGGTGCCGTCGAAGACGCTGATCGCGGCAGCCGACGGCCGTCGGCGCGTGATGAAATCGACCAGTCTGGGTATTGAGCTGGATTCGAACGCAGTGTTCTCCAACCTCAACGAGGTGGACCAGCGTATTATCCAGCTGGCCTCGGAACAGTCCGAGGATATCCGCCATAAGTTACAGAAGGCCGGCGTCAGGATTGTCATCGGTCAGGCTCGCTTCCGGGAGCCTCGCGTGCTGGAAGTGGAAACCATCTCGGGCAAAACCGAAACTATCACTTCCGATGCGGTGCTCATCGCCACCGGGGCTTCACCTCGAGAACTCCCAACCGCCCAGCCCGACGGGGAGCGCATTTTCAACTGGAAGCAACTCTACCGACTCCGTGAACTGCCCGAACACATGATTGTGGTCGGCTCGGGTGTCACCGGTGCGGAATTCGCCTCGGCTTATAACCTGCTGGGCGCGAAGGTATCGCTGGTATCCTCACGTGACCAGGTGTTGCCCAATGAAGACCCTGATGCGGCGCGAGTGCTGGAAAACGTCTTTATAGAAAACGGTGTCAACGTCGTATCCCGAACCCGCGCCAATGCCGTGACCCGCACCGAGCACGGGGTTGCGGTCGAGTTGTCCACCGGCGAGGTGCTGGAGGGCTCCCACTGTCTGTTGGCGGTTGGCGGGATCCCCAACACCCAGCACCTGGGACTGGACGAGGTCGGGGTGGCCACCACTGAATCTGGACACATTCGGGTTGATGCGGTCTCGCGCACCTCCGTGGAAGGCATCTACGCTGCCGGGGACTGCACCGGTCGGCTGGCGTTGGCCTCCGTGGCGGCGATGCAGGGCCGGATCGCGGTCAACCACCTTATCGGTGATGAGGTTAAGCCCTTCAACCCGTTCCGGGTCTCGTCTAATATTTTCACCTCTCCGGAGATTGCCACCGTCGGTGTGGCTGCCCAGCAGGCCGATCGTACCAAGTATCAGTATGACGAGGTGATCCTGGATCTGACCACGAACCCGCGGGCTAAGATGATGAACGTCGAGCACGGTTTCGTCAAACTCTTTGCGCGCAAAGGCTCCAATAGTGTGGTCGGTGGTATCGTGGTGGCTCCCCGTGCCTCGGAGCTGATCTACCCGATCTCGTTGGCGGTAGCCAAACGACTGCAGGTCGATGATCTGGCCAATACCTTTACCGTCTACCCCTCACTGTCGGGCTCCCTGGCCGAGGCTGCCCGACTGTTGCACGTGCGTAGCAGTGATTTGAACCCGGTCCCCGAAGACGTCTAAATACACCAGAATGCTCGCCCAAGGCCTTTAAAGAGATTCAGGGCTGTCAGGATCGCGATGAGTCCTGACAGCCCTGAACCGTATGTCGGGTTAGCCTCAGGTGCGCTGGACTTCGTCGACAGTGAAGTCATACAGCGAGCGGTACTTGGTTTCCGGGGCCACAACGAGGGCCACCAGTGAGATCGCTGAAGCGATCGAGAGATAATAACCAACCCAGGCCACTGACATGTTTTGCACCAGAGCGGTGGCAATAAAAGGGGTCAGGGCGGCGCCGAGGATCGAGGAGACGTTATAGGCAACGCCCGAACCGGTGTAGCGGGTTTCGGTGGGGAACAGTTCCGGAAGTACCGCCGACATGGGCCCAAAGGTCAAGCCCATCAGCATCATGCCGACGATTAAGAAGGCAGCCATCTGCCAGATCTTCAGCGATCCATCGTCGTGGAGCACTGAATGCGGTGACAGCCAGGGGCCAAAGGTCATCCCGAATAGCACCATCAGCACCGTGATGACGATCAGGGTGGGTTTGCGACCGAATCTATCGGCGAGGTATCCGGCGACCGGAATGAACAGCGCGAAAAAGACAATGCCGATCAGTTGCAAGACCAAAAACTCGGAGTAGTTTTCGCCCAGACCCTGCCCCTGCTTGGGGCTCCCAATGGCATAAGAGAGGATCCAGGTGGTCATCAAATAGAACATCACGTAGGTGGCGTACATGATAAACGTTCCCAGAAGTAACTCCCACCAGTTGCGCTTGAAGACCTGACCCAGGGGAGCCTTGGCCCGTTTGTCCTGGGCAATGACGCGCTGGAAAACCGGGGTTTCTTCCAGGCTGACGCGGATCCACAAGCCGATGATGACCATCACGGCCGAGAGCAGAAAGGGAAGCCGCCAGACCCAGTCGATGAACACGTGATCGACACCGTGTTCCACCGAGTTGTAGCCGACCGCAACAGTCAGGACCAAGAAAAAGCCATTGGCCAGCAAGAACCCAATTGGAGCACCCAGTTGTGGCCACATGGCCGCCCCAGCACGCTTGCCCTTTTGGGCGGTTTCGGTCGCGAGCAAGGCGGCCCCGGACCATTCACCGCCCAGGCCGAGTCCCTGGCAGAAGCGCAGAATGGTCAGCATCGCCGGCGCCCAGATCCCAATCTGGTGGTATGTAGGCAACAGACCAATCAAGAACGTGGCAATGCCCATGGTGAGCAAGGCGCCGATCAACGTGGCTTTGCGTCCGATGCGGTCGCCCATGTGGCCGAAAATGATCGAACCGATCGGCCGGGCCACGAAAGCAGCACCAAAGGTCGCCATCGAGGCCAGTAGTGCGGCCGACTCGTCGCCTTCGGCGAAGAAGATGAGCGGGAACACCGACACCGCGGCGGTGGCATAGATATAGAAGTCGTAGAACTCAATGGAGGTACCCACCAGGGAGGCGATAATAATCCGCCAGCGCGGGACACCGAGTTCTGTAGCGGTGTGGTCATAAGAATCTGACGCGATGTCGTCAGTGACACCAGGCATAGGCTGTCCTGCCATGATGCTCCTCAACAGGTAGTCAGTGAATAAGCGAATGTGGAACTTTTTCAGGCTACTACCGCGCTGAGGTCAACGCTGCAGAAACAGCAAAAACCGGGGTGATCGTCTCACATTTTGAGATTCTGTGAGAGGGTCACCCCGGTTGAGGCTATAAAAGACGAGATGGTGGCGGGATTTTTAGGAATCGGAGATGGTGGCCAGAATGCCACCGGCGGCGATGGTTTCCCCCTGGGCTACTGTCAAGGAGGTCACGGTGCCGGACTTGTGGGCGGTGATGGGCTGTTCCATCTTCATCGCTTCCAGTACCACGATCAGATCTCCTTCAGAGACGTGCTCGCCTTCGGCGACGGCGATTTTGACCAGCGTACCCTGCATCGGGGAGGTTAAGTCATCGCCAGAGGCTTTCTTCGGTCCGGTCGCTCCGGCGGCTTTACGCAAACTGCGACGAGGCTTGCCGGTCGCTCGACCGCCCGATTGTTGCACCGAGGGCAACCCCGGCATGGTTTCCGGTAGCGTGACTTCGACACGCTTGGTGTTGACCTCGATGGTGACGCTACGACGTTCGGTCGCCTCGGTCTCGAGAGCGGTGGGGCCATCGTAAGGGGTGATGGTGTTATTGAACTCGGTTTCGATCCAACGGGTGTGGACATCGAAGGACCGAGCGTCAGGCTCGTTGAGCTCCGGGGCGAAGGCCGGATCGCGGACGACGAGACGATGGAAGGGGAGTACCGTTGGCATTCCCACGATCTGCATCTCAGTCAGGGCGCGGTAGGAGCGTTCCAGGGCTTCACGACGCGTTGCGCCGGTGACGATGAGTTTGGCCACCATAGAATCGAACGCGCCCGAGATGGTCTCGCCTTCTTCCACCCCGGTGTCGATGCGCACTCCGGGGCCACCCGGCAGACGCAACCGGGTCAGGGTACCCGGTGCTGGCATAAAGTTTCGACCGGCGTCCTCGCCATTGATTCGGAACTCGAAGGAGTGGCCACGATTGGTCGGGTGCTGGTAACCAAGTTGCTCACCGCGGGCCACGCGGAATTGTTCGCGGACCAAATCCAGGCCCGTGACTTCTTCGGAGACACAGTGTTCGACCTGCAGTCGGGTATTGACCTCCAAAAACGAGATCGTGCCGTCTTGACCGACCAAAAACTCACAGGTACCAGCGCCGACGTAGTTGGCTTCCTGCAATAGTGCGACCGAGGCATCGTAGAGACGCTGGTTCTGCTCATCGGTCAAAAACGGTGCGGGTGCTTCTTCCACCAGCTTCTGGTTCCGCCGTTGCAACGAGCAGTCGCGGGTTGAGACCACGGCAACATGGCCGAAGGAATCTGCGATGCACTGGGTCTCAACGTGGCGGGGTGCCTCCAAGAAGCGCTCCACAAAACACTCACCACGACCAAACGCGGCGGTGGCTTCCCGCACGGCCGATTCAAACAGATCGGGAATATCTGCGCGCTCGCGGGCGACCTTAATGCCCCGACCACCTCCCCCGTAGGCGGCCTTGATGGCCAAGGGCAGGCCGTGCTCATCGGCGAAGGCGAGAACCTCGTCGGCGGATTCCACCGGATCTTGAGTTCCTGGGGCGAGTGGAGCTCCGACCTTCTGAGCGATCTGTCGTGCTGCGACCTTGTCTCCCAGGGAGTCAATGGCTGAGGGAGAGGGGCCAATCCAGACAAGGCCGGCCTCTAAGACGGCGCGGGCAAAGTCAGCGTTTTCAGCCAAAAAGCCGTACCCGGGATGAACGGCATCGGCTCCGGACTCTTGGGCTACACGAATGATTTTGTCGATGCGCAGGTACGTCTCGGCAGCTGTGTCGCCCTCCAAAGAGTAGGCTTCATCGGCCATACGCACATGCATCGCGTCTCGATCCGGGCCTGCATAAACCGCGACCGCGTCGAGGCCTTCGTCGTGGGCTGCGCGGATCACGCGAACAGCGATTTCACCGCGATTGGCAATTAGGACCTTAGAAAACGGCTTGAGCAGCAGCTCGGTGCTAGCGCGTTGAGCGGTCATACAGGCACAGGCTCCTCAAAAATGACGAAAACTTGGCGAGGGACGTCGGCAAACGGCCAGGAAAATATTCCACCACAGTCCCTTGAAGAATCCTAGGACCCCACGGTGGGAATTCTACAATTTGACGTGAAATTCTTGGCAGATTGGCAGAATCCCTTGGAGGAAGTCTACAAAAATGCTTCGAGTTCCTTCAGCGGTGTGATGTCAGTCCCACCAATCGGAGAGCCGGTATCCCCACGTTTGAAGTGACTCGCGCACCACACGCAGGCTGAGCCCCAAGACGGTATTGGGATCACCTTGCACGGACTGGATCAGCGATGCGCCCCGGGCTTCGAGGGTAAATCCACCGGCACACCCTAGCGGTTCGCCGGTGGCCACGTAGTCGAGGATCGTTTGCTCGTCCACCGCTGCGAACTCCACCTCAGCGGAGTCGGTGACCACTTGTTGCTTGAGCGCACCGGGTTTTTCAGGGTGGAGGAGCCCCAGCCAGTGTCCGGTGTGCAGGGTACCGGACTGTCCTTGTTGGGCCCGCCAGCGCTCGATGGCGATCTCGGGTTCATGGGGTTTGCCGTAAACGCTGGAGTTGAATTCAAAGACTGAATCGGCCGCCAAAATCAGTGTTGGGGAGGTTATCTCCTGAGCTACCTCGGTAGCGACTGCCCTGCCCTTGGCCTGGGCAAGCAACTCGGGAATCTCAACCGGGGTGAGTTCGCGGTTTTGAGAGGCCACCAATGCCGGTTCATCGATGTCGGACACACGTTGGGTGAAGGGAAGAGCGGCCCGAGCGAGTACTTGGGCTCGGGCTGAGGAGCCGGAGGCCAGAATAATCTCAGGGTGCTGAGATCGCGCCATTAGTCTTCCCCAGCGGAGATACGCCAGTGTGCCGTGACGTCACGGTTCCAGGTCGAGACCCGGCGACGGTGCGAAAAACGACGGGCACGGGCCTTTTCTCGGTCTTCGGCCGTTTCAGGCTGCGCCATGGCTACGATACCCACTACGGCCGTGGCTGCAGCGATGTCTTCGGCGGTGAGATTGCCACCACGCACGATCATCCCGGTGGGATCGTGGTGTTCCTCAACGCTCATCCAGGTTCCTCCCATATCTCGGCCGGTGTGGTCTTGGGTTTACAGTGGAATATTGCCGTGCTTGCGGTACGGGCGCGACTCACGCTTATTGACCGTGGCGCGAATGGCCTTGACAATTTCGGCGCGCGTTTCTGAAGGCGCGATCACGGCGTCAACGTAACCGGACTCTGCTGCCTGATAGGGGTTGAGCAACTCGGCCTCGTAGTCCTCAATCAATTCCTGGCGACGGGTCTCGACGTCTCCGCCCTCGTCAGCGACCTTGGCCAACTCGCGACGGTAGAGAATATTAACCGCACCCTGGGCACCCATAACACCGATCTGGGCGGTAGGCCAGGCCAGGTTGAGGTCTGCACCGAGCTTCTTCGAACCCATCACAATATAAGCGCCCCCGTAGGCCTTCCGAGTGATCACGGTGATCTTCGGGACCGTAGCCTCGGCATAGGCATAAATCAGCTTCGCGCCACGCCGAATGATGCCGTTGAACTCCTGATCGGTGCCGGGCAAGAAACCGGGCACATCCACCAGGGTGACAATCGGAATGTTGAAAGCATCGCAAAAACGCACGAAGCGTGCCGCCTTCTCCGAAGCAGCGATATCCAGGGTGCCAGCAAATTGCATTGGCTGGTTGGCCACCACGCCCACCGAACGCCCATCCATCCGGCCGAACCCGACAATCACGGAGGGAGCATAAAGTTGCTGGACTTCTAAAAAGGCCCCGTCATCAACCAGCGTGGCCACCACGTCGAGCATATTGTAGGGCTGGTTCGCCGAGTCGGGCACGATAGTGTTCAGGGACAGGTCGGCTTCGGTGGTCGCCAGATCGGGGTCGACATCGAAGATCTGACCATCGGAGTAGTTGTGCGCTGGCAGGTAATCCAGCAGTTCCCGCACCCAGTCGAAAGCATCGGCTTCATCCTCGGCCAGATAGGCCGCGGTCCCGGTCCGCTCATTGTGACTACGAGCGCCACCAAGAGTTTCCATATCAATGTCTTCACCGGTCACGGCCTTGATGACATCGGGGCCGGTGATGAACATGTGTGAGGTCTGATCCACCATGACCACAAAATCGGTCAGGGCCGGGGAGTAGGCGGCACCGCCAGCAGCCGGTCCCATAATGATCGAGATCTGCGGAATCACCCCCGAAGCCAACACATTATTGCGGAAGATGTCTGCGAACATCGCCAGGGAGTCCACGCCTTCTTGAATGCGTGCTCCGCCCCCGTCGTTGATCCCGATGATAGGACACCCATTACGGGCAGCGAATTGCTGGACTTTGACGATCTTTTCCCCGTTGACCTTCGACAGGGACCCACCGAACACGGTGAAATCCTGAGCGTAAACGGCCACCAGACGTCCATCGATGGTCCCGTAGCCAGAAACCAGACCATCACCTTCGGGGTGTTTGGCGTCCATACCGAACGAGGTGGTGCGGTGCACGCGAAGCTGATCGAATTCGACAAATGAGCCGTCATCCACCAGCTCGTCGAGACGTTCACGAGCGGTGGCTTTACCGCGGGAGTGCTGACGGTCAATCGCGACTTGGCCGGAGGGCACCATCGCAGATTCACGCCGATGGAAGAAGTCTTCGAGTTTTCCCGCGGTGGTAGTCAGATCGGGAGTGGTCTGTCCCGCCTGGTCTGGCTCAGTGCTCAACAGCTTCCTCCAACATGGGTTAGGTGTGCTTTGTTGATCCCGCTGGTACTGCTGATTCTAGCGCGGAGAGCACAGCAAGATTCGAATCTCTAGTGTACTCATCTCAGCGCTCTGGCACCATGAAGTGTCCTGCGGGAAAGGCATCCCCTACGCTAGGAGTGTGACTACTTCCTCTGAGCCCATCATCCCAGCTGATCCGCAACGGATTCGTGAACGTTTCTCCACCGGCCTCAGTGATGATACCCGGCGGGGAGCCAGTCGGTTATGGTTGCCCAGCGTGGATTCCACGCAACGCTTTCTGATGAGAGAGGCCAAAGAGCACCCGGAGTTCTGGCCACACGCCAGTGGAGTGGGAGCTAATTATCAAACGGCAGGTCACGGCCGTCGTGGAAACGCCTGGCAGGCTGCTCCGGGCGCCTCGGTGAGTATGTCGATTCTGCTCAAACCCGCGCGGTTAGGACCCGGCCTCCAGGCCCAATATTGGCCCTGGATTACGTTGGTGGCTGCCGCGACGCTGGTCGACTGGTTCGGTGAACTAGGTGTGACGGCTCAGGTGAAATGGCCCAATGACGTGCTGGGATCTGACGGACGAAAACTCGTGGGAATCTTGGCGCAGGTTGTCGATGACGACCGGGTGATACTCGGTCTGGGCATCAACCGCGATTTCGGTGGTTCCGGCCAGCAACGTCCGGTCGACACCGCTGCGGCACTTAGCGATTACAACCCGGTCCTGGCCACTGTGGGGTCTCGAAAGCTTGCTGACGAGGCGATGACTCGTTTGGTGGCCGGACTCGAGACCTTTGCTGAGCGCGTCAATCCGCCCAACCCGGATCACGTCGAAGACGAACTGCGTCGTCTCAGTCGATTGATCGTTACCGAAGGCCAGTACATTAGCGGTGAACTTCCAGGCCAGCGTCGCTTGACCGGCTGGATCAGAGGCCTCGGGGATACCGGTTCACTGTTGGTCGAACCTGACCCCTCTCTGCCAGAGGACACCCTGGAAGATCTCCCGCGAGATCCCGACACCGGGTGCGTTGATCTGACCTCAGCAGTGATTCATCACGTTAGACCCCGATAGGTTCGCCTCCAGCCAGACAAGCACGACTCCACGTCGGGCTCGACCGGTAGAATGGCAGTGCCGGTCACATATCTCACGCTGTGAACGCTGAGCACACAGCATTTCTTCATCTTTGTCCGGCATACTGTGGTCGATGCAGCAGATGCACCCCGTCCGGGTCGGAGAGGAGGAGGATAAATGGCCAAGCTTGTCACCGGAGAACAAATGCGGATCCGTACCCGTGCCGATGCCTCCATCCTGATTGGCCCAGCCATCTGGCTGGTGTTATTGGGCGGGCTTCAAGGCGCTTGGCAAGGATTCTTAACCCGCCCTGATCTGCCCTGGGCGCTGAGTACGTATGACCGTGTGTGGTCGATCGCCGGAACTGTTGTGGTGGTTTTACTCCTGGCAGTGCTGGTGGTTCGCCCAGTCTGGCAATGGTTGACGGAAGTTTATGAAATCACCACCCACCGGGTGGCCCAACGCTACGGCACCTTATCTGTGCGTCGCCGGTGGATGGCGCTATCCAGTATTGTCCACATCCGGATTCGCCAGTCCCGCCGACAAACTCGTCGCGGGGTCGGAGACCTCCAACTCTTCACCGCTCAAGGACAATCCTGGACTTTGACTAACGTGCCACACGTCGATGACTTCACCCACTTTGTGGAAAACGAACGTCTCGCTTATGCTCGCAAATTTGGCACGTTGTCGGCAACCTATCGGCCCGACTATCGCCATGACGGCATGTCGACACAGACGCCGGGGAACTCCCAACCCCACCCGATGGGAGGCTACTGATGGCTCGCGGATCAGAGAACACCGGGCATTCCGAAGACCAGGTTTACCGGGACCCCACACCTACTCAGCCTGAACCAGTAGTGCAGTCTAACCCTTGGGAAGGGCTCAAAGAGCTCAGCGACTTACAGGACCAGAAAGGTGACACCGCTGCCACTCTTGACCCGATCAACGACCCGGAAACCTGGACCCAGGCGATCCGGGTGCTTGATGAAGAGCTCATCGGGGGGCCACGCAAACTTAATCGTCGCCAGTTGGCCCAGAAACTCGGCGTATCGGCGCTCTCCGTTCGCAAGCTCGGCCGAGCCTTGGGCTTCCCGAATGTCTCCGAAGAAGAACCAGTCTTTACCAATAGTGACGCTGACGCCTTCGCCACCATGATCGACTTGGTGCGACGCGGTATTTTGAACGAAGAAACCGCGATCTCACTCTCACGCTCCATTGGGCAGATGACCGACCGGATGGTGGTCTGGCAGATCGAGGCCCTAGTGGAAGACAAAATGAATGCCGAAGGTCTCTCAGATCCGCAGGCCCGCCGTGAAGTCGTCCAGATGTTGCCCCGAGTCGTGGATTCGCTGGAAGAAGTCATGGCCTACTCCTATAAGCGTCAACTGAATTCAGCGTTGCAACGACTGGCCGTGCGGGTTGAAGCAGGGCTCGCCGCTTCAGCCCGGGGTCGCGATGGCACCGAAGACGATGATTCGCTACCGCTGGCCCGGGCGGTCGGGTTTGCCGATATGGTCTCCTACACCTCGCTGTCGCGCACCATGTCCGAACGCACCCTGGCCCAAATGGTGCAACGCTTTGAGAACCGGTGCGCAGAAATTATCTCTGTGGGCGGAGGTCACCTGGTCAAAACCGTCGGCGATGAGGTGTTGTTCAATGCTGAAACCCCCGAAGACGGAGCCGAAATCTCGCTGGCCTTATCAAAGGCGCTGTCGGATGACCCGGTGCTCCCCTCGGCGCGCGTCTCGTTGGTGTGGGGCCGGGTGCTCTCCCGACTCGGAGATATCTACGGCCCCACCGTCAACCTTGCTGCCCGGCTGACCGCGCTGGCCGATCCGGGCACCGTGCTGGTTGACCAGATGGCTTCCAACGCGCTCGCCGATGATGACCGCTATATTCTGATTCCCCAGCCACCGGCTTCGGTGCGAGGATTCGGTGAAATTCGCCCGGCGATGTTGATGCGGGGCACCGGTGAAGGTATTGAGATCGACTAGTGGGCGACTATTCTGGTGGGGTGAGTTCATCCTACCGATTCCGTAGTGGCGTCGCCACCGATGTGGGGCACCGACGTGACACTAATGAAGACAGCCATGGCACCGCTGACGACCTGTTCATCGTCGCCGACGGTATGGGAGGACACGATGCCGGAGAAGTCGCCTCGGCGCTGACCGTCAAAGCCCTGCTCACCGGGCGCAAAGAACACGGCGACAAGCTCGTAGAACTCACGGATCTGCAACAGTGGCTCACCACCGGCAACAAAGAAGTCTTTGACTATTCCAATGGGCGAGCTGGCACCACTGTCACGTTGCTCTGCGCGGTCAAACACGAAGGCGTAGAGCGACTGGCGGTGATCAATGTCGGTGACTCTCGCACCTACCTGTACCGCAGCGCCGATGAACAACTTGTGCAATTGACCGAGGATCACTCCGTGGTCCAAGAAATGCTCCGCTCCGGCCACATCACGGCCGATGAAGCACGCCACCATCGGGCCAAAAATATGATCACTCGTGCCGTGGGTTCCCAGCTGCGACTAACCGCCGATGTCATGATGCTCGATGCCGCGGTGGGAGACCGGTTCTTGCTGTGTAGCGATGGGTTGAGTAACGCGGTGGATCACCACGAAATAGGTTTAGTGCTCACGTCGGCCCAAACACCGCAAGATGCCGCCGACACATTTATCGAACAGGCCCTCGACCTCGACGGCTCGGACAATATCACCGCCGTGGTGGTGGAAGTGCTCGATGCCCCACCCGAGACCGACCACCAGAAGGTTCAGCAATGACTTCCTCCGCAGAACATCACGAGCCAGACGTCATCCCCGATTCCGAGCTACGTGAACACTACGAGCAACTCATCTCTCAGGTGCGCCGGCATCGCACCGCGTATTACCAACACGATGAGCCTGAAATCTCCGACGCCGCCTACGACAAGCTGTACCGCGAGCTTGAAGACCTCGAAGCGATGCACCCGGAGATCGTGGCCAATGACTCACCCACCCAAGACGTCGGTGGCGACGTCTCGGCGGCCTTCACCCCGGTGGAACACCTGAACCAGATGTACTCGCTGGAAGATGTCTTCTCCCTGCAGGAGCTGACCACCTGGTTCACTCGCACCGAGACCTCCCTGCACAACATCCGCCCCGATATGCGTCCGGCTTGGTTAGCGGAGGTCAAGATCGATGGTTTGGCCATCGCGCTGGTGTATCGCCATGGCGTCTTAGAGCGGGCCGCAACTCGTGGGGATGGCACTGTCGGTGAAGATGTGACCCACAACGTGCGCACCATCAAAGACATTCCCCAACGACTCCGTGGAGACAACATCCCTGAGTTGGTTGAAGTCCGCGGAGAGATCTTTATGCCGTCCCAGGCCTTCCGAGAATTCAACCAGCAACGTGCTGAGTCCGGGTTGGCGCCCTTTGCCAACCCGCGTAACGCCGCGGCCGGGTCACTGCGACAAAAGGACCCGGCCCTCACCGCCCAACGTCCCCTATCGATGTTTGTCCATGGCATTGGAGCTCGGGAAGGACTGGAACTCACCAGCCAATACGAGACCTACCAGCAACTGGGGGAGTGGGGGCTACCTATCAGCCCGTACACCACCTTTTTCTCTGCTGAATCCGCCGAAGCAGCGCACCAGGATGTGCTGGATTATATCGCTCAGTATGGCGACCAGCGCCACGAGCTGGTGCATGACATTGATGGCATCGTGGTCAAGATCGATGACTTCGACCTGCAACGCCAGTTAGGCTATACCTCTCGGACACCACGCTGGGCGGTGGCTTATAAATACCCACCGGAAGAAGTCCATACCCAGTTATTGGATATTCGCGTCAACGTTGGCCGTACCGGACGAGTCACCCCCTACGCAGTGATGGAACCGGTCGTGGTGGCCGGCTCCACCGTCTCCATGGCGACCCTGCACAACCAAGACGTGGTCACAGCGAAGAACGTCAAGATCGGGGACACCGTGGTGTTGCGCAAGGCCGGTGACGTGATCCCCGAGATTGTCGGGCCGGTGCTGCCGATTCGTGAACAGATCCAGTCCGGCGAGCGCGATGGTGAGATTCGGGACTTTCAGATGCCATCCGAGTGTCCTTCGTGTGGTGAGCCGTTGGCCCCGGCGAAAGAAGGGGACGTGGATCTGCGGTGTCTCAATGCCGAGAAGTGTCCGGCGCAATTGACCGGACGCATTGAGCACGCCGGCTCCCGGGGGGCCTTCGACATTGAAGCCCTGGGGGAAGAAGCCGCTATTTGGCTAACCAATGGGCCCGGACCTGACCCGGCCCATAACCACGGGCACGTCCACCCCCAAGGCCCGGGCGTGCTGACCTCGGATGCTCAGCTGTTTGACTTGGCAGAAACTAACGGTGACCCGGACCTGAAAGCAGCGCTGGGCGAGGTGAAGGTCTGGCGCGAAAAACGCGTCAAAGACAAGGACGGGCACCTGGTCCCCAGTGGCACGTGGCAGTTACAGCCCTATTTTTACAATCAACGTGGCGAACCCACCGCGAACACCAAGAAGTTATTCGCCGAACTGGACAAAGCCAAAGAACAACCGCTCTGGCGAGTGCTGGTGGCGCTGTCGATCCGCTACGTCGGACCCACCGCCGCCCGGGCGCTGGCCGTGGCCTTCGGGTCACTGCCGGCTATCCGAAAAGCCGCCCAGTCCGGTGACCCTGAAGCCTTTGCTCACGTTGATGGAATTGGCCCAACTATTGCCGAGGCACTGGTCGAGTTCTTCTCCGAACCATGGCGGCTGAAGGTCATCGATGCGTGGGCTGCTTGCGGGGTGCGCACCGAAGACGAACGCAACCAAGCCATGGCCAAAACCCTGGCGGGGCTCACGCTCGTGGTGACCGGCACGTTGGAAGAATTCAGCAGGGACTCAGCCAAAGAAGCCATTCTTGCCCGTGGTGGGAAAGCCACCGGGTCGGTGTCGAAGAAGACCGACTATCTCATCGCGGGCGCCAATGCCGGTTCTAAACTCGATAAAGCCGAATCACTGGGCATCACCGTCCTCGACGAAGCGGGATTCCAACGGCTGTTGGAACAAGGACCTGACGGCGTTGAAGGATAGGACCTATGGTCGATGAATGCTCCCATCCGGTCCAGGGCCTGCTCGCGGTCGCACGCGCGGCCGCTCGAGCTGGCGCCGAGACGTTGCAACGGCGCCCTGGTCCACTGACGCCGTTGCGCGCCGACCAGCTCGGTGCCGAAAACAAAACCTCGACCTCCGATTGGGTCACCGACTACGACCGTGGTGCTGAACACGCGGTGCGTTCGGTCATTATCGCCTATCGGCCCCACGATGAGATCACCGGAGAAGAATACGACCAGCACGTCCCCGAGAGCCCGTCGGGATACCGGTGGTCCATCGATCCACTGGATGGCACCACGAACTTCATCAGGGGCATCCCACACTATGCCACCAGTGTGGCGGTGGGCTACCACGCCGACGAGGGACGGGCTGTCCAATGGCTAGCCGGAGTCGTCCACGCTCCGGCGCTGGGGTGCACCTGGTACGCCGCGCGTGGGGCGGGTGCCTATCTGGTGCGCGAGGCCGATGTCCCTGCGGGTGAAGCAGGTCAGCACCCAGAACCGTTGCGACTTTGTGGCCCGGCATCACAACAGCAGGGGCGCCTGCTGGGAACCGGGTTCAGCTACGATCGGCAACGTCGTCCCTACCAAATTGAGGCTGCCAACCGGCTGATGGAGCACGAAGGATTCGCCGATATCCGCCGTCTCGGGTCAGCTGCCATTGATCTGTGTCTGGTGGCTCAAGGTACGCTGGACGCCTACGCCGAGTACGGTTTGAGCGAGTATGACTGGGCCGCTGGCGCGTTGATTGGTGAAGAAGCTGGTCTTAGCGTGCGTCGGCCTCGCTGGTCTAATGGCGTTGAGACGGGAGATTGGTGTCTGCTCGGGGAACTGGGTCCGACCGGCAACAGTCTCGGGCTGGAACCAGGCCACCGCTGTCACTACTGAAAGGTGGAGCACGTGATTCAGATCAGAACCGCCACCGAAGACGATTTCGCCGCCATTTCCGACCAACGAGTGCGCTCCTACCTTGACGGTGGTCATCTCCGCCCCGAAGACAGCTATGTCGAGACCTTGGCCGACGTGGCTGCTCACGCCTCCGAACTCCTGAAGGTCGCTGTCGATTCAGCGCACCCGGACCAGGTGCTCGGTTCAGTGATCATGGTTCGCCCCGAGGACGATGCCTCGGAAACCGCTCGACCGGATGAACGTGAATTTCGCATGCTCGTGGTCGCCCCGGAGGCACGCCGTCGAGGAGTCGGCGCCGCCCTGGTCACTGCTGTATTGGATTGGGCCGAACGTGAAGGCGCTCGCGCGGTGTCGCTGACGACCTTGCAATCTATGACCGAGGCGCACCGACTCTACGAACGTCTGGGCTTTCGCCGGGCGCCGGAACGCGACTGGTCGCTGTCTGATATCGGCTTAGCTGACCCGGTCGACGGTGAAGAGGTCTTTCTCGTCTACGTCCGCCCCTTGTCAGCTGAGACAACGGGCTAAACTAGATGCGGACTGAAATACGTGCAGATGAACAGTGCAGTGATAAAGGAGACTCATGTCCGGAATCTCTCGCGAGACGGTCGCGCATCTAGCGCAACTGGCTCGAATTGATCTAACCCCCGAGGAACTTGACCGGTTCTGTGGTGATCTCGATCTGATCCTGAAGTCCACCGCGATGGTGCAGGAAGCGGCCGGAGACGACGTTCCGCCCACCTCTCACCCGATGCCACTGACCAATGTCTTCCGTGAAGACGAGGTATCCGGTGTGCTCACCCAAGATCAAGCGCTTGGCGGTGCCCCTGACGCCGAAGACGGCCAGTTCAAGGTTCCTTCGATCCTGGAGGCTGAGTAATGACACAGACCACAGATCTGACACGTTTAACTGCCCTGCAGATGGCTGAAAAACTCCAGTCCGGAGAGATCACCTCTAAGGAGCTGACCCAGGCCCACCTCGACCGTATTCACGCCATCGATGGTGACGCCGAGTCCGGGGTTCACGCCTTTCTTCACGTCAACGCCAAAGAAGCCCTCGAGGTGGCTGTTGAAGTTGACCAGTTGCGCGCGCAAGGTGCTGAGCTACACCCGTTGGCCGGTGTACCCATTGCCATTAAGGATCTGCTGGTTACCGTCGGACAGCCTACGACCGCAGCATCCACGATCCTCAAGGACTGGATGAGCCCTTACGACGCCACGGTGATCCGCAAGATCCGTGAGGCCAAACTGCCCATACTGGGCAAAACGAACCTGGACGAATTCGCAATGGGCTCCACGACCGAATTCTCCGCCTACGGGCCCACGCGCAACCCCTGGGACACCACCCGCGTCCCGGGCGGATCCGGCGGTGGCTCCGCCGTTGCGGTCGCAGCGTTCATGGCCCCTCTAGCGATCGGTACCGATACCGGCGGGTCCATCCGCCAACCCGGTTCCTTCACCGGAACAGTGGGCGCTAAACCCACTTACGGTTCGGTCTCCCGCTATGGTGCGATCGCGATGGCCTCCTCGCTGGACACTGTCGGCCCGGTGGCCCGCACCGTGGCTGATGCAGCGGCTCTGCACGAGCTGATTGCCGGCCACGACCCGCACGACTCCACCTCGCTACAACGCGAGTGGGACGACCTCGCCCCGGCTGTGGTCGCCGGTGAGGACCTCACCGGGCTGAAAATCGGTGTCATCGAGGAACTTGACGGTGAAGGATTCGATGCTGGGGTGCTGGAATGTTTCCAGGCCAGCTTGAGGCTGCTCGAAGATGCCGGAGCCGAGATCGTGAGGGTCGCATTGCCTCATCTGAAAGCCGCTCTGCCGGCCTACTACCTGATCATGCCTTCGGAGGCGTCCTCCAACCTGGCCCGCTACGACGGTGTCCGCTACGGCAACCGGGTGGTGCCTGAGCAGGCCACGATCGACCGGGTCATGTCCGCTACCCGTGCTGCTGGCTTCGGAGATGAGGTCAAACGTCGCATCATCCTGGGGACCTACGCACTTTCGGCCGGTTACTATGACGCCTACTACGGTTCGGCCCAGAAGGTGCGCACTCTGGTCCAGCGCGACTTTGCAGCAGCCTTTGAAAAGGTAGACGCTCTGATCTCACCGACCACCCCAACCACCGCGATTGCCCTGGGCGAGGAACTGGACGACCCGATCGCCATGTACCTTAACGACGTGGCGACCTTGCCGTCGAACCTGGCCGGGATTCCTGCGATTTCCGTGCCCGGTGGACTGGCCTCCAACATGCCTGTCGGCGTGCAAATCCAAGCCCCGGCCACCGAAGATGCGCTGATGTACCGCATCGGTGCCGCCCTGGAAACCGGTCTGAAAGCCTCGCATGATGGCGCCGATTTCTTCTCGTTACTTCCCAACGCTTATGAGAGTGATGCCCGATGAGCCAAGATCTCATGAACCTCGATGAGGCCTTTGAAAAATTCGATCCCGTGCTGGGCTTTGAAGTCCACGTCGAGCTGAACACCACGACCAAAATGTTCTCCGCGGCGCCCAATGCCTTCGGCGATGAACCCAACACGAATACCACTGAAGTCGATTTGGGGATGCCCGGCGCGTTACCGGCAGTGAATAAAACCGCGGTGGAATCAGCGATCAAACTGGGCCTGGCCCTGAACTGTCACATCGCCGAGAAGTGCGGTTTCGCCCGCAAACAGTACTTCTACCCGGATCTGGCGAAGGCTTTTCAGACCTCCCAGTACGATGACCCGATTGCGTCGGACGGTTATGTGGATGTGGAACTTGATGACGGAGAAATATTCCGCGTTGAGATCGAACGCGCGCACATGGAAGAAGACGCTGGAAAGCTCACCCATAAGGGTGGGTCCGGACGCATTCAGGACGCCTCCTATTCCCTGGTGGACTACAACCGTGCCGGCGTGCCCCTGATCGAAATCGTCACCAAGCCCATCGAAGGCGCCGGCGATCGGGCACCGGAGTTGGCCCGAGCCTATGTGACTGCGATCCGCGACATCGTCAAAGCCCTCAATATCTCGGATGCCCGCATGGAACGCGGTAATGTGCGGTGCGACGCCAATATTTCGCTCAAGCCTCGAGGTGCAGAGAAATTCGGGACCCGCACCGAAACCAAGAACGTCAACTCCATGCGTGCGGTGCAGAACGCGGTGAGCTACGAGATTCAGCGCCAGGCTGCGATCCTGGATCAGGGTGGGTCTGTCACGCAGGAGACCCGGCACTGGCAGGAAACCTCAAAGACCACCACCTCGGGTCGTCCGAAGTCCGATGCTGACGATTACCGGTACTTCCCCGAGCCCGATTTGGTGCCGATCGTGACCGACCAGGCCTGGATTGACAAATTGCGCGAAGAACTGCCCGAAGATCCCTTGGCCCGCCGTCGTCGTCTCAAAGGCGAATGGGGTTACTCGGACGAAGAGTTCCGCGATGTGGTCGCAGCCGGGCTGATCGATGAAATCGATGCCACCGTTTCGGCCGGGGCCTCGGCATCGGCTGCCCGTAAATGGTGGATGGGGGAAATCGCCCGACTGGCCAATGAAGGTGAGGTTGCACCGCATGAACTCGGTGTCACCCCCGAGCACGTGGTCGAGATTGAGGCGCTCATCTCCGAAAAAACCATCAACGACAAGATCGCCCGCCAGGTCATCGGCCACGTCGCCGACGGTGAGGGCTCTCCTGGAGAGATCGTTGAAGCCCGTTCTTTGGCCGTGGTCTCCGACGAGGGCGCGCTGAACGACGCCGTGGCCCAGGCGATTGCCGACAACCCGGACGTGGTCGAGAAGATCAAGGGTGGCAAGAAGAAAGCCATCGGTGCCCTGATGGGACCGGTGATGAAGGCCACCCGCGGTCAGGCGGATGCTGCACGTGTCCAAGAACTGATCAATGAACAGCTCGGCCTCTGAACCCCGGTCTATGCCTGGATTCCCGAGTCGTTGACGGCACCGAAGCCGGCCCCGTCTTACGCATCACGGGGCCGGCGTGGTGCTGTCTAGGCCCGATTTTCGTGCTCTGGCGCCTTAGCTGACCTTGAGCGAGCGCAACCGGTTGACCGCTGCCATCACTTCGTGGCGACGGGGCATTGCCAGGTGACCTTTCCACCGTGGCGCTAGCTCACTCAAGCTACGTAGCGTTAGGTTTTTCTTGCCCCTGTTATGGTTGTCACCTTGTTGTTGCGTTACGATGATCTGTTCCAGAATGCCAGCAATGGCCCGGGTCTGTTCCACACTGACCAGCTGGCTGAGGGCGGAGAGATCAATATCTTCGTGCCCGATCTGAATGGTGTGCACTCCGCGTGCCCGAGGCGGTTTCCGGGGAGATTTGATCTGTTGCGGAACACGATCCTTCGGCAACCTCAGGGGTTGCGCAGCGCAGTGGTGTCGTTGCTGGGCACCGAGCCGGTGAGCCTCGGCGGTGAGATCACTGACACGGTAGTTTTCTAAACCTAGGACACGATCGGCCACCGAAAAGAACGCTCCGGTGCCCCCGGCCACCAGCACCGTGGAAATGCCTTGGTCGGCCAGTTCTTTGATGCGTGCGGTAAATGGGGTAATCGGCTCGGTTTTGACTAGCTGACGCATCAACTCATCCCGGACCATGAAGTTCGTGGCAGAGGTATCCTCATCGATCAGCACAGCGCTTGCTCCTGCTTCCAGGGCCTCTACGACGTTAGTGGCCTGCGAGGTGGAGCCCGACGCGTTCGTGGTGGAAAAACGTGTCGTGTCAGTGCCCTGTGGTAGGTCAGAGATGAAGGAGGAAATATCGACGCCGGCCACTGAACGACCGTCTTCGGCCCGAATTGCCACCGCATCGGGATCCGTGATCACGAACTCACGTCCGTCGCCGGCTCGGTGGGGATACACGCCGTGCTCCAGCGCATTGAGTACCGTGGATTTACCGTGGTAGCCCCCACCGACGATCAGTGTGATCCCGTGGGCGATGCCCATACCGGTGAGCGTTCGGCCACTGGGGAGATCGAAGCTGACCGAGACGGAATCCGGGGACTCGAACGGTTCGGCATATTGCAACGGTGCCGAGGAATTACCGGCAGCGCGGGGCAGGACTGAGCCATTGGCGATAAAGGCGACCAGCCCGCGGCGGGGAAGCTCGTCGCGAATGGCCTGCTGGTCCTTCAATAGCGTGATGGTCTCGTCCAGTTCCTGGTGGTCAATCTCCTTCGTGGCATCCCGGAGTAGGTCAGGCAACACCTGGGTGATCAACCGGGCAGCCTGGTGACCTTTGATCCGGCGACCCGCAGCCGGCAAGGACACCAGCAGGTGGATTTCCATCACCCACCGACTCGACCCTGGGACGCGATGAAACTGGATGCACGAACGCTCCAACACCTCAGGCCCAAACGTCCCGATGCTGATCTCGCGCGGGGCACGCTGGCGGATCCGGCGTGCCAAGTAGTCTGTGGTGGCCACTGTGGTCAGGTGGTCGGCGAGGTTCTCTAGGTGGTCGGCTGTGGCAAATACTCGCACCGTCGACGGCGGCGCATACGGGTCAGCCTGAATATGGTCCAGGTGTACCGTGAGCTCTCCGAGCTGGTGCTTACCCTTCAGATTGCGATATTTGGCGTAAGACTGCCCGTCCAGAGCGTGTAACTGCTTCGCCAGCGACATGGCACCTCCATCGTCAGCATCGAGACGTCACGCAGGTTTGGCAGTCTAACAGTGCACCCTTAGTCCCGGCTCAACCTGTCCGCACCGGCATGCGGGCCACCACCGTGTGGTCTCCTGTCATCCAGCCGCGCACGTAGACTGAGTGACTATGAAGTATGTGATTATTGGTGGCGGGATAGCCGGAATTTCCCTGGCCGAAGAGCTCACACGGCGTGTGGCCAGCAACGATCAGGTCACGGTGCTTGAGGCCGAAGACCGGTTGGCGTATCACACCTCCTCGCGGGCCGCCCAGCAACTGACACTGTCTTATGGACCCCAGGCGGTGCGAGAGCTTATCGAGTTCACCGTCCAGGACCTCGACAAACGACAACAGGGACTCGACGAACCACTGATGTGGCAGTCCGATTTCTTGCTTTTCGGTACCCAAGACCATGTCGTGGAGGAAATGTATCCGGGAATGACGCCCTTGACTCACCAGGAGGTGCGCGAGCACGCCCCGGAGATCCGTCCCGAAAGCTTCGACGATGGCGGACTGGAACACCGCTCGGTGCGAGTCCGCGCTCTGCCATTCCTGCACTGGTTGGCCGATCAGGCCACCGACCGCGGGGCGAACACCGTGCTGAATGCTCGAATGATCCGGGCTGAACGTGTGGGTGGGCTCTGGCAGCTGACCACTGAGGACGGCCAGGAATTCGTCGCCGACGTGGTGATCAACGCTGCTGGAGCGTGGGCCGATATCGTCGCTGAGGCCTTTGGGGCCCGGCCCTTGGGTCTCATTCCTAAGCGTCGTACGGCACTAGAGGCGGCTCTGGCCACTCCGCTGACTCCCGACCACCCGCTGGTCTGCCGTGCCGGCCACGACTACTACTACCGCTACGACGAACTGGGCATCGTCGCTTCTCCCGGGGAGGATGAGCCCTGGCATGCTGAGGATGCCCAACCCCGCGATGCCGACGTACAACGTCTGATCGATCGCATCCAGACTGAGACGACCTTGGAGATCACTGAGGTCATTCGCTCTTGGTGCGGACTGCGCACTGAAGGCCCCGATGGGGAACCGGTGAATGGATTTGACCCCCAAGTCCCGGGATTGTTCTGGCTGGCCGGACAATCTGGGTACGGATTCCAAACCTCACTGGCTATGGCCACTCTGGCCACCGACCTGCTCATTGATCGCACCGCTGGCAACTGGGTGAGTGCTGATGCCGTCGCTCGGGTCAGCCCGGACCGCTTTTACCAGCAGGGTTGAGCCGACCGACTTACCGCAGTGCCTGCTGGGCCGCTTCGAGTCGCGGTACCATCTTCCGCATGAGCCGACGGAAGGCAGAGGCTGGTGGCTGACGCCGGAGTGCGTTCTCGATCGATTCCAGTGCCATCGACGCTGACCATACGCGGGCATGCACCAGCTCGGAGGGTGAAGAACAGATCTGGGGGAGCAGACCGGCGCCGTGCCACAGACTGAGAATCGCCGGATTCAGGGCCGGGTCCCACCGACTTGCCTGGTCCCAGTCCAGCACCCCGTTCAGTCGCCAGGGATCCTGGAGCCAGAGCATATTGTGTCCGGCGAGATCACCGTGCACGAGCCCGAAAGGGCCTTCTTGGGTCCAAGTATGAGTCAGTTCCGCGACGTCTGCGATAAACTGCGCAAAATCCGGTAGCGGTGGGCCGGGCATCTTGGCTAGTCGCGTGACTTTCTGCGGGGTCAGCCCGCCACGCTGGGCAAAGGGCTGGTTCAACGCCAAACCGGTGGTGTCAACCTCCGATAACGTGTGAACAATGTCGCGTAACTGCTCTGGGTCTCCGCTGTGGTTCGGGTGGGCCGTGCCAGCAATATAGGGCTGGATAACTCCGCCGTCGACGATCGACAACGCTACCGGGACCTGCCACGGTAACTGGGGTGCGAGCTGGTCCAGCAATGTTGCCTGACGTTCAAGATTGGTGGCCGGATCCCGTGGAATCCGCACCACAAGGTGGCCCGGAACGATGACCAGACGATGATCTTTTCCTCGCTCGATCAGATGAGCTTGAGACCACGGTGCGGACTCAATCAGGGCGCGGTGTCTAGCGCTGATCCCCTCGCGCAAATGCGCGGCCAAACGCTGTGCCAGGGCCAGGTCTTCGTCGGTGGGCAAAGAAGCCATAGTGTCTAATTTAGTGCCCCCGACAGGTTTACACTGGGGTGGTGCTGAGATTCTCGCGAACGGTGGTCTGGTGGCAGATCCTGATTGTCCTGGGGCTATCCCTGGGACGCTCCGGGGTCTACGCCCTGGTGGACTTAATGGAAAAGCTCACTCAAGCACCTTTAGACGAGCAAACCACCGCGCTCAACCCCTCGCTGGCACCAGATCCCGTGTTTGATCTGATTCGCCAACTCCTCAGCATTGGGTTCGGTCTGGTCCCGGTCGTGCTGGTGCTTCACCTGGTGTGGATCTACGGTCGCAACCCGTTGAGAAGCTTCGGTTTGGATTTCCGCCGTCCGGTGAGTGACCTTGGGCTGGGACTGATCCTGTTTGTCACTATGGGTGCTGGCACTCTGCTGGTCTACGCGGTGGGACGATCTATGGGGCTGACCACCGCGATTATCGGATCGAGCATGAATGACCACTGGTGGACTCCCATCGTGCTGACGCTGGCAGCCGTCCGGCACAGTCTGGTTGAAGAAGTCATTATCTTGGCCTGGTTGGTGGACCGGGTCAGCCTCCTGCGACGCACCCCCTTTCCCCCGGCTGACTTGGGTACAAATACCACCTGGCTGCCAACCACCACGACCGATGTGGTCGCGGTCTTGCTGGTCTCCTCGCTGATCCGGGCCAGCTACCATCTTTACCAGGGCATCGGTCCGGGGATCGGTAACGCGATCATGGGAGTGGTATTCGTGCTGGTATATCTGAAGTATCGAAGGGTGATGCCGATGGTCTGGGCTCATCTCTTCTTGGACGTGGCCGGCTTCGTGGGCTTCCCGGTACTCGAAAGCCTGGGCTGGTTTGGGCACTAACGTCGGGCTCGGCGTGCCACGTGGAAGGTAAGCGGTTGTGCATCGCGATCACACAGCGCGCACCGCATCGTGAAAGGAACATTCATGCAGAAAAATAAGCTTCTGATTTATGGCCCGTTGGGTGTGGGCGCTCTCGCGCTGTTTTCGCTCATGGCGCTACTGTTATACCTGTTTATTTTTGGCACCCTCTTGGGCCATAATGTTTCCTCGCTCGACGGTGACGGACCGCAATGGCCGTTTGCGACCGCATGGGTGCTGGGATGGATTAGTGTCATCTGCGTTCCGCTGGGGGCTCTCTGGGCCGTGATCATGCCACATATTGGCCGGGAGCAGGGCTAAAGAGAGAAGCCAGCTCAGCTGGGGGTCGTTCCATGGCCGGTTTGTCCGCTGTCAGCGGTGCAACCGTTTATTGGTCAGCCGGGTCGCGGTGGCGGTCGTGGGGTCTTCTGGCCACGGGTGTTTGGCGTAGCGTCCTCGGTTCTCGGCACGTACCTGGGGATAGACTTCAGACCAGAAAAACGGCAGGTCTTGGGTGATAGCTAACGGTCTTCCGGCAGGGGAGAGCAAATGAATGCTAACCGGGACATCGACAATGGTTGGTGTCTCCACGGCTCCGAACATCTCTTGGAGCTTCACTGCCAGCACGGGTGGGTTCTGGGAATAATCCACCCGATAGCTTGAACCGGACGGGACCGTGAGCCGTTCCGGGACTCGTGTCTGTAATTCAGCGTCCTTGTCCCAGCCCACCAGCGTCTTCAGACCTGACAGGAGATCTTGGGCAAAAGGAGCCCATTGTTCGGGAGTGAAACTCCGGGGATCGGGCCAGTCTGGCAGATGGTGATGGGCGAAGCGTAGCCGGTCCCAGTACTGCCAGAAATTCTGACTTGGGTTGAGGGCCTCGAGCCCCTGGACGCGAACGGCCCGAGCGGTGGCCAGCAACGTGTCGTCACTGGTGGCCGCCACCGGAGTCTGGTTGAGAATGATGGCACCGATCCGGGACACCTCGCGGACGTTGACTTTCTGCCCCGACCATTCGGCAACTCGCTCTTGGGTAACGGGTAACAACAGCTCGACGGTGTCTTGATCAACCGGCACTGCCGCGCGGATGATGGGCTTGCCACGCAACAGCCCAACCTCCGTGCACACTAACCAGTCGGTCTGCGGTAGCCGAGAATCTCGGGGTAGTTCGGCGGCGGTTCCGGAGACCAACAAGAATTCTCGGGAGTCGCGTTCTCGGCGACGGGCAATGCGATCTGGGTAAGCCAGAGCTGCTACGGTGACGAGATCCTGTTCCCGGGGCTTCTCAGCCGGTGCTATACCGGAGGGGGTAGCACCGGTGAGGCCGAGAAATCGGTGCGCCTCGCGTGGAAGCTCACGTGCTCTCACATTGACACCAGGGGCTCTCTGATCGGAATCCAATAACGCTACCGCCGTGGCCGCGGTGACAGGGTCGAGGAGTTCGGAACCGTCCAGTAAAGCGCGGGCGAGTCGTGGTTCTGTAGGAACTGAGGCTAAACGTCGACCCAGATCGGTCACCACCGGCCACGCACCGGAGTCTTCATCGGGCGGTTCGATAGCTTCCAAAGCACGCAAGACCTCCACTGCGGCGCGATATGCGCGTTGCGGTGGACAGGTCGGGAGACGGGTCGGACCCCAACACGCCAGGAACAACACAGCCGAGGTCAGGTCACTGGTGAGGATCTCCGGGGTGATATCACTGGGGCGGGCAGCATATTCGCGTTCCGTCACACACCGTACGACCAGGCCTGGCCCGAGACGCGCCGCACGACCGGCCCGCTGCCGCATCGAGGCCTTGGACGCACCCACGGTGACCAGCCCGGTCATCGCCCGCATCGTGTCTAACCGTTGGGTTCGCTCCAGCCCTGAGTCCACTACGGCCCTGACCCCCGGAACGGTCAAGGACGACTCAGCGACATTCGTTGCCAGAATGATGCGCTGATGGTTGGCTCGGGAGAGTACCTGGTCCTGTTCCTCGGCGGTGCTTGACCCGGTCAACACGAGGGCTTCAGGAAGCTGGCGTTGTACCGCGCGGATCTCGGCGACACCGGGCAGAAAGACCAAAACGTCTCCCTCGGTGCGAGCACTGGTCTGGGCCGTCGTCTTCGCAACGTGGGCGAGAAAATCTGGAGTGACGCCACGGTCGTCCAGCGCGGTGGGGGGCTTAGAGAATTCTTCGGTGAGGGCATAGATCTCGGTGTGGGCGGTGAATAATGCAGCATCAAAATAGTTCACCCACTGTTGCGACTGCGCAGTTGCTGACATCGCCACGAGTTCCAGGTCATCGCGTCGTGGTAAGAGATCGCGGATAAATGCGGCGGTGAGGTCGGTTTCTACGGAGCGTTCATGGATTTCGTCGATCACCACCGCCGAAACATCATCCAGGTCCGGATCACGCAACAGACGACGGAGCAACACTCCCACCGTGACGAACTCGATCTGAGTCTGTGCTGAGACCTTCGCATCGCCCCGAACGGTATAACCAATGTGGTCCCCCACGATGGTGCGAGTGAGCTGTGCCAGTCGCCGTGCTGCTGCCCGGGCCGCAACCCGGCGCGGCTGGGTCACCACGACCTTGAGACCGGGCTCGCGGTGCTCGGCCCTGGCCGCCAACAACGGGGGAATGATCGTGGTTTTACCCGTACCCGGAGGTGATTCCACCACCGCGCGTAGCCGGTGCGGTAGCCCGAGAAGTTCTTCGACTAATGACGCGGCCGGTAACCCGTGGCCGATCTGTGGGAGGGCGTCGTGGAAGGACAATGAAGAACTGGTCATCCCTTGTAGTCTATGGACTCGTCGTTGGTAGGCAGAACCAGTGCAGTCTCCGATGTGATCAGACCTGGGATGAAATGACCGCCCAGATCTGGCAGAATACTTTGTATTGGTCACGAGTGTCAGTGAAACAGCCCCGGCTTACTGACCGGCAACCCTCCACCGCGGTGGGGTGCCCCGGGTGAGGACCAGGCGCGAACCACAATGGTTCGCAGCAAGCGCGGGTCCACCGTGCTCTGAACGCTGTCTGCCGGCACGGTGTCAGAACACGAGTTGCGACCCCTGAGACAACAGGAGTCAAACCCCATGGGTCAATCACAGCAACCAGACAGCACCAACCCCAACACCTGGGGGCTAGCCACCAAACAGATTCACGCTGGGATCCCGGAGGTAGCCGACTACGGTTCCACCCAGCTTCCCATTCATGCCACAGCGTCCTATAACTTCCCGACTTTGCAGGACGCAGCCGATCGTTTCGCACTCTCCAGCCTGGGCCAGATCTACACCCGCATTACGAATCCCACCACCGACGCGGTCGAACAGAAGATCGCCGCACTGGAAGGTGGCGTGGGGGCGGTGATGACCTCCTCCGGACAGTCCGCGACCACCCTGGCCGTTCTCAACCTTGCCGGTGCGGGAGATTCGGTGGTGGTGTCCGCATCACTGTATGGTGGCACCCAAAACCTGTTCAAACACACCCTGCCGCGACTCGGGATTGAAACGATCTTTGTCGACGATCCCGATGACCTTGACGCCTGGAAACAGGCCATCAAACCCAACACCAAGGTGCTCTTTGGTGAAGTGCTGGGTAACCCGAAAGCCGATGTGCTCGATGTGGCAGCGGTGGCAGATATTGCCCATCAGGCGGGGCTCCCCTTGATCGTGGATTCGACATTGACTCCACCGCCGGTGTTCCGCCCGTTCGAACACGGTGTGGATATTGTCGTGCACTCGGCGACCAAATACCTGGGCGGTCATGCCGCGGCGCTCGGCGGGTTCGTCGTTGATTCGGGCCATTTCGACTGGACAGCCGACCCGGAAAAATTCCCCTGGTTCAATACCCCCGACGAGTCGTATCACGGCGTGGTGTTCGGCACCGATTTTGGACCCGATGGACCGCTGGGCGCGAATCTCTCCTATATTTTGCGACTTCGCACCCAGCTGTTGCGCGATCTGGGCAGCGCAGCCAGCCCATTCAATGCCTGGATCGTCAACCTCGGCCTCGAGACCCTCTCCTTACGTGTCTCCCGCCATGTGGAATCAGCGCTGACGGTGGCGCACTGGCTGGAAGACCATCCCTTAGTTCAGCACGTGGCCTACGCCGGTCTGGAATCAAGTCCCTGGTATCACCGTGCCCAACGGCTGTTGCCCGAGGGAACCTCTGGCATCGTCTCCTTCAACATCGCCGGCGGTGCACAAGCCGGTCGGATTTTCGCTGAAGCCTTGACGCTTCACAAGCGAGTCGCCAACCTTGGCGACACTCGCTCACTGGTGATTCACCCGGCTTCGACCACTCACGCCCAGCTCAGTGAAGCAGAACAGCGGGCCGCCGGCGTCGAGCCGTCGTTAGTCAGGCTATCGGTCGGTCTGGAGAACCCCGAGGATATCCTGGCTGATCTGCAACAAGGTTTTGCAGCAGTCGAACAGCGTCGCTAGCGCCACAACCGCGTAGCTACTCGCAGATACTGCCGGGCACAGTATCGACAACCGGAACTGAGGATGATGAACGTGTCAGTGGATGCAGAACCGATCGTTGCAGGTCGTGCGATCTCACCGGGGCTTCGGACCATCTCAGTGGGTGAACTGACCTTTGAAACCGGAGGCTGGCTACCCGAGGTGCAGCTGGCCTATGAAACCTGGGGCACACTCAATCAGGATGGCTCCAACGCCATCCTGATATTGCACGCCCTGACCGGTGATAGCCACGTGGTTTCCTCAGAAGCGCTTCCGCATCCGGGCTGGTGGGAGTCTCTTGTCGGGCCGGGCCGCCCCATCGATACCCGAAAATGGTTCGTGGTGGCACCCAATATGGTGGGTGGCTGTTACGGCTCGACGGGCCCGTCTTCCCCGGACCCTGACGGGCGACCGTGGGGCTCACGGTTTCCCTTTACCACGATCCGAGATTCGGTTCATGCTGAAGCACGCCTGGCCGACGCGCTGGGCATTGAGACTTGGCACGCCGTGCTGGGCGGTTCTATGGGCGGAGCTCGCGCACTGGAATGGGCAGCCACCTACCCGGAACGAGTCCGGGGTGCGGGTATTTTAGCCTGTGGGGGAGCAGCCAGCGCCGAGCAGATTGCCTTCGCCCAGTCGCAAGTGGCCGCGATCAAACTTGATCCACACTACCGCCGTGGTGACTACTACGGTCAACAGCCGCCCGAGGAAGGGCTGGGTATCGCACGGCGCATTGCTCACATCACCTACCGTTCGGAGGCCGAGCTCCAGTACCGCTTCGCTCGGAAACCTCAAGGGCAGGAAGACCCCTTCGGACAGATCACTCAGCGTACCGGCCGGTACCAGATCGAATCCTATTTGGATTACAAAGCCAAAGACCTGGCCTCCCGGTTCGATGCCAACTCCTACGTGGTTCTCACCGAAGCGCTGATGTCGCACGACGTTGGACGCAACCGTGGCGGGCAACAAGCCGCGGTAGCACGGATTGTGGCAACACCGTTCATCGCTGCGGTCTCCTCGGACCGGTTGTACTTCCCCTCTCAGTCCCAGCAACTAGCCGACGACTTCAACCGCGGCCGTGGTGCCCAGGATCCTAATCATCCGCAGCATGTCCTCAGTCACCAAATCGATTCGCCCATCGGACATGATGGCTTCCTGACCGCTCCCGAAAAAATCGCGGATGAACTCATCCGGGTCCTGGAGCTGTAAAGCGAAGCTTCTGCACTGGTAGACTGGTTCGCTAAGATCATCGACTATGAGCTACAACACTGAGTCGAACCAGCTGGTAGTACGTTTCAGCCACCAGGACCTTTCCTCCCGGAGCGATAGTGATCTGCTCGTGGTGCTTCACGGTTACGGCGCCGATGAAACCGATCTCCTTCCGCTCACGGCCGAGTTGCCCGACACTTTTACCGTAGCCGCGGTGCGTGCCCCCATCTGGCTGACCAACGGGATGAATGGATACGCCTGGTTCCCGATCACCGAAGACTTGAGCTCACCTCCGGAAAGCGTTCGCAACAGCCTTGAGCAGTTGGACTCCTGGATCCAGAGCGTCGCTGATGGTTTCCGCACCGTCTCCATTTTGGGGTTCTCCCAGGGTATGGCCATGGCCACCTCCATGTTACGGATGCGCCCCGACCAATATGCTGCGGTGGTTGGTCTGTCGGGCTTTGTTCTTGACGCGAGTAACGAGCCACTCCTGGCAGAGCTGTTGAGTCACGACGAAGAACTGGCAACCAAACAGGTGCCGGTCTTCTGGGGTCGCGACCTACAAGACCCCATTATCCCGCCTGAAATGGCCGAAGATGCCGGCGCGTGGCTTGACCAGCATGTCGACCTCACACAGGACACGTACCAAGGTGTGGGCCATGGGGTACACCCGCAGGAAATCTCCGATCTCACCGCATTCCTCGTTCGCCACGTCGCGAACCGGCGTTAACCGTAGGTGAATTTCGGGGTGCATCAGGAGACATGGGTTGTTACCAACCTGTAATCTGTCGCCCTTACAGTGATCGTGTTCTTACTGAGGCTGACCAAGCCTTGTTCCAAGATCACTATCACCGAGGAGAACGCGCATGTCGTCGAATCGTCGCCCGGTTGCTATCGGGCTGATCACTCTGATGGGGTTGCTTGCTCCGACCCCGGCTTTGGCAGCGACTTCCGAGTCCCCTGCCCCTGAAGAAACTCCCGCACCTTCGGCACCGGCTACTCAGCCGTCGGAAGCTCCTGCGGAGACTCAGCCCGCTGACAACGGACCTGAGACTGAAGATACCGAGACGGAAGGTTCTGAGACCGCGGGCTCCGAATCCCCTAATCCGGATGAGGAAACCGCCGAGAACCCAGACGGAGAAACCACCGTCAGCTTGCTGAACATCAATGACTTTCATGGTCGCATGAGTGAAGATATCGCCATGCCGTTTGCCAAGCTGATCACTGATCAGCAGGCTGTGAACCCTGGTAACACTTTGTTCTTGTCGTCTGGTGACGATATTGGTGCTTCGCTGTATGTTTCCTCTGTGCAGGATGACAACCCGACTCTGGATTACCTGAATGCTCTAGGTCTGGATGCTAGTGCGTTGGGTAACCACGAGTTTGATAAGGGCGTTAGCGACTTAGTAGACCGTGTCTTCCCGCGCTCGGATTTCGATCATCTGGCGGCTAATGTGATCGTGAAGGAAACCGGCGAGCCGCTGACCGATCCTTATAAGATCTACGAAACCGAGTCCGGTCACTCCGTGGCCGTCGTGGGCGGTGTGACCCAGGAGACTGTTACCCTGGTGAACCCGGCCGGCATTGAGTCCGTCGAGTTCAAAGACCCGGTGGAATCGGTCAACACCTACATTGAGCAGCTGTCCGATGGGGATGCGTCGAACGGCGAGGCAGACATCATCGTGGCTTCGTACCACGAGGGTGTCAACACCGACAATATTGACAACGACCGCATCGTCAACAACACCCACCCTGAAGCTGACGTGATCTTTACCGGTCACACTCACGAGTTGTACAACGTGGATGCTCCAGTTCCAGGCGAGGAGGGCAAGACCCGCCCGGTTATGCAGACCGGTGAATACGGCAGCAACCTGGCTCGTGTTGACTTCAGCCTCGATGCTGAGGGCGAGATCATTGACGTCGAGCACAAGAACTTGCCTGCCGGCGATGCTCCGAGTGAGGACGAGATCGCTGCCAGCCCGGTGCTGACCGAGGTTAAGCAGATTGTTGATGACGCCGCTGCTGTGGCTGAAGAAGAAGGCTCTGTGGTGATCGGTGAGCTCGAAGACTACATCACCACCGGTTACAATCCTGAGGCCACCGATAAGGGTGGATTCGACCAGCGTGATCGCGAATCCACCATGGGTCACCTGGTGGCCGATGCGTGGTTGTGGGCCGGCAATAACAACCCGGCTGGTCTGAGTGCTGACATCGGTGTGCTGGCCGCCGGCTCCCTCCGTGACGAATTCCCCAGTGGCCTGCGTCTGAACAAAGACCTGCAACCTGGTGAAGTCACCGTTGCTGATGCTGTATCCGTGAACCCGTTTGCTAACGACATCTACGTCGTAGAGATCACCGGCGAGCAGCTCCGTGAAGCGCTGGAACAGCAGTGGCAGACCACCGCTGATGGTGAGATTCCTTCTCGCCCCTACCTGCAACTGGCTCTGAGCTCTAACGTTCGTTACACCTTTACCGGTGAAGTGTCGACCAACGCTAACAACCGTGCTGGTCACGAGACTCTGGGTAACAACATCGACCAGATCTGGGTTAACGACAAGCTGGTCACTGGTGACGAGACCTTCAAGGTGGCTCTGCCGTCCTTCTTGGCCGCTGGTGGTGACAACTTCCGTGCTTTTGGTAACAGCCTGAACCAGCAGCAGACCGCGCTGATTGACTCCGACATCTTCGTCAACTACCTGCGTGACGAGCTGGATGGCAAGATTGCTCCGCGTTTCGATCAGCAGGCCATCAATATCTCTGATGTGTCTGATAGCTACGACATCAACGGCGAGCTGACTTTCGGCCTGCAGTCCCTGGGTGTTCCGTCCTACAACGCTCCGATTCCGGAGAACTTCGCGGCCAGCATCGTGACCGAAGATGGCACCGAGGTTGAACTGGGCACCGTCGAGGTGCAAGACAAAGCAGGTAACGTCAAGTTCGACCTGTCGCAGTTCGATTTGGCTGCCGGTAACGTTCAGGTCAAGCTGGTGGATGAGACCACCGGTACCATCATTACCCGCGCCATTGAGTTGACTGGTGAGCGGGACGACGAGGGCGGACAGCCTGGTGATGGTGAGACGACCGAGCCTGGTGACGAGGAGACCAGCGAGCAGCCTGGTCAGCCTGGTGATGACGAGACCAGCGAGCAGCCTGGTCAGCCTGGTGATGACGAGACCAGCGAGCAGCCTGGTCAGCAACCTGGTGATGAAGATGAGTCGGGCAAGCCTAGCGAAGGTGGCGAGGCTAGCGAAGATGGCGAGGCTGGCGACAAGGGCCAGGGCGGTGCCGAAGGTTCTGAACAGGGCTCCTTGGCTTCCACTGGTGCCACCATTGGTGGTCTGGCACTGCTGGGTGTAGCGGCTCTGGGTGTTGGCGCGCTGTTGGTTCGCCGCCGCGCTAACGCTCACGAGTAAGGGCCCTATCCCCTGAGGGGATAGTTCACACTGACGATCAGGGTGGTGACGGAATCATTTCGTCACCACCCTGAATCGTTGTGGAGGCTGAGTCTTAACCGGGTTAAAGAACGAAAAACATAGGAACAGACTAGACCCCGGGTGATTCTCGTTCGATAGTGACAGCAATGCCTGCGCTCGGGATAGCAATTACGTCCCCGGGGTGCAATTGTCGACCACGGCGAGTTTCGACCTCACCGTTGACCACAATAAGGCCATCCTGGATAATCTCACGGGCCTCCACTCCGTCTTCGACGAGGTTTCCCAATTTGAGGGCCTGGCCTAAACGGATCATGTCATCGTTGATCAATAGTGCTGTGACGTCAGGTGGCTCAGAAGCAGAAATACCCATGATGCCATTCTCACACCCGCCAACGATGTTGTCAGTGCCTGATCTGGGTGTCGCATCCGTGCCCGTGACTCAAACTGCCCGTAGACTAGTCACCGTTAGGCTCGCTTACGCACCATCGAACAGAGTGAGCCTCCACGATATCAAGACACTCATACCACCTTTGTCCCGCGCGAGCCCGCGCAGAAAGTGAAGCTTCATGGCTGCCCCGTCATCTCCTCTGGACCAGGTTATTAATCTCGCCAAACGGCGTGGATTCGTGTTCCAAGCCGGTGAAATTTACGGTGGCTCGCGTTCAGCCTGGGACTATGGACCACTGGGCGTCGAGCTGAAAGAGAACATTAAGAATCAGTGGTGGCAGACCTTTGTTCGTGGGCGTGGCGATATGGTCGGACTGGACTCGTCCATTATTTTGCCCCGTCAGGTCTGGGAGGCCTCCGGCCACGTCGAGACTTTCACGGACCCGCTGGTGGAATGCACGAGCTGTCACCGCCGGCAACGCCAAGACCACCTCGAGGAAGCTTTCGAAGCCAAGCATAACCGTGTTGCAGAATCCATGGCAGAAATCGTCTGCCCCGACTGTGGGACTCGTGGCCAGTGGACCGAACCTCAGTTGTTCTCCGGACTGGTCAAAACCTATCTGGGGCCGGTTGATAATGAGGAAGGCCTGCACTACATGCGCCCGGAGACTGCCCAGGGCATCTTCGTGAATTTCCTGAACGTGCTCAATGCCTCCCGGAAGAAACCACCGTTTGGTATCGGCCAGATTGGTAAAGCCTTCCGTAACGAGATCACTCCGGGTAACTTCATCTTCCGCACCCGCGAATTCGAACAGATGGAAATTGAATATTTCGTCCATCCCGACCAGGCTGGCGAACACTTTGACCGGTGGGTTGATGACTGCTTCAACTGGTTCGTTGATCTCGGCGTCAACTCCGACAACCTGCGTAAGTTCGATGTTCCTGCCGAAGACCGGGCACACTATTCGGACGGCACCATCGACTTGGAGTATCGTTTCGGTTTCCAGGGTTCTGAGTGGGGCGAACTGATGGGTATTGCGAACCGGACCAACTATGACCTGTCGCAACACACCGAGTATTCCGGTACCAAGATGCAGTACTTCGACCAGGGCACCAACGAGCGGTACACACCCTATGTGATTGAACCCTCCTTCGGTCTCACACGCTCGCTGATGGCCTTCTTAGTGGATTCCTACCGCGAAGACGAAGCCCCCAACACGAAGGGTGGGGTTGATGTGCGCACCGTACTGGGCCTGGACCCCCGATTGGCACCGATTAAAGCCGCCGTGCTCCCGCTGTCGAAGAAATCCGAGCTACAGGTCCCGGCTAGCCAGCTGGCAGACACGCTGCGGAAACGTTGGAATGTCGATTACGACGAGTCCGGGGCGATCGGGCGTCGCTACCGTCGTCAGGACGAAGTTGGTACCCCGTACTGCATCACCGTCGACTTTGACACGCTCGAAGACCAGGCCGTGACGATCCGCGAACGTGACTCGATGAACCAAGAACGTGTGAGCCTTGACCAGGTGGAGAACTACCTCAGCACCAATTTGGGTATCTAAATGACACCAGGCGACGATATTCACATCCGGCCTTGGGCAGAAGGCGACGACCTGAAGCTTCTCGAAGTTTTCGCCGACGTCGCCTCGCCCCAGCAAGCTGCCGACCGACTCATTCTTGCCAGGGCCACCACCGAGCCCTTCGGCATCACTTTGGTCGCTGAACGCGACGGTATTGCCATCGCTGCCGGTGGTGTGCGAGAGCAACCCATCCACCCCCAACGGCACTGGGTATACCTCGAAACTGCTCCGCTCGAGCGTCGTCAAGGATTTGCCGGCCTGCTCTTGGAACGGTTGGGTGAGAACATCCCGGCAGGTAGCGAGCTCAAGGCCCGGTCGGTGGCCGGTGATACCGCCACCGAATCCTTTTTAACCCGGCACGGGTTCTCCCGCATCAACACCGCTCGCAGGGTGCTGATTGGACCCGGTGGACTACAAACTCCCACCTTCAGCGAGAATGGTGAGGACGGTGCCCCAGTGTTAGAAGAACTCGGCACCGGTTCCGTTGAGCTCTCTCAAACGGTCGCGACCTTCTACAATGCCGTGCATGCTAGCTGGGATCCCAGCGAAATCAGCCTGACCAAGGCTCAACAGCTTTTCCTGGCACCTGAAACTGCAGCGACCGGCGCTGTGGTAGTCCGAGACCGCCCCAAAGCGCACTCGGGTACCATTCAGGCATTCGCGATCTCGTACCTAGTGGAGAGACCGGACGAAGCCGAGCACGATGAACGGCAACCGGCCGAGGTGCTCATGGGGTGGAACCCGGAGGCTCCCGACCCGCACACCGCCGTGAGAAACTTACTCGCCATGCTCACCGGAACATACCCCATTCAGCTCGAAACCGATGAGTCACTCACCGCGCTCAACCCGGTCATCGACGAGTTGATTGAGTCCGGCTATGCCACCGTGGAAGCAACTCATCACCTGTGGGCCACGGATGGCTGATCACCGTCGCCGTTCACGTCGAGCAACCACTGCTGGGCACCCCCGCAACGAGACGGAGACTGGGACCCCGCACGCCGGGCACGGCCACGGCCTACCGGCCGGGCCCAGCGCCGATGGACTGGTGGCTGGCACCTCCAGTCGCAAAAAGCGCCGTGTCATCGGGTGGCTGACCGGAATCCTGGCCCCGTTGACCCTGGTGCTGATCATCGGCATGGTGCTGTTGTGGCCTTCCGGCAGCTACCGGGAACTGACCCTCGACGACCCCTACGGCACGACCGAGAACTTCACCATCACACCGGCCACCGTCATCGAAACGGCGGAACGAAGCTGTCAAGACCAAAACCAGGTGATGGAGTCAACCACCGGGGCTCCCATGACCCTGCCCGATTCCGAGACCGGGGCTAGCCCAGACTGCCACACCGCTTGGGTCAATCCCGATGGAGGTGGCAGTGAACGAGTCGAAGTGGAGATCCCGCCCCAGGTCTCGGCTTCGGCCAGCATTGAGGTGGGAGACCGACTGAAAATCCTGCGCCCCAACGCCTCGTCGGGATTTGACACCTCGGTGGCCGATTTCGTCGACTTCGAGCGCACCGTACCGATCGTGCTGCTGGCCGGCCTCTACGCGCTGGTGGTCGTGCTGGTGGCCCGGTGGCGCGGGGTGCGTGCGATCATCGGACTCGTCGCCTCCTTCGCGGTGATCTTCTTTTTCATGATCCCGGCACTGCTCGAAGGCGGCCCACCACTGTGGATTGGACTCGTCGGGTGCTGTTTGATCATGGTCGCTGTGCTCTACTTCGCCCACGGTTTCTCTCTACGGACCACCACCGCCTTGCTCGGCACCCTCTTAGGTCTGGGCTTGACTGCAGGATTGGCCATTTGGAGCACCGATGCCGCCTATCTGACCGGGATGGGTGAAGAAGAATCCTTCGTGCTCTCCTCGGTCGTGCCCGATATTCGGCTCTCGGGCATTGTGCTCTGCGGACTACTTATCGCCGGGCTGGGAGTGCTCAACGACGTGACCATCACCCAATCCTCAGCGGTCTGGGAACTGCAAGCCGCCAACCCGCAGGCCAGCGCCAGGGAGCTCTTTAGCGCCGGCATGCGCATCGGCCGGGACCACATTGCCTCCACGGTCTATACCATCGCCTTTGCCTATGCCGGATCAGCGTTACCGGTCATGATGGTGATCTCCATGTACGAAACCGGACTGGGCACTATCCTGGTCTCCTCCGAACTGGCCGAAGAAGTCGTCCGGATCTTGGTGGGATCGATCGGACTGGTCTTGGCCATCCCGGCCACCACCGCCATTGCCGTTGTGGTGGCCAGGGCCGTCAGCAGTGACTCTTAACCTCCACCCGTGGTAGTGTGATCCGGGGCACAACTCGTGCTAGATTCAGAGATGAACCCTGTCCTGTACGCTCGTACAGTTCGCGGGTATGTGGCATGAATCGGTAGCACGACGGGAGAAAGAGGTCTCGATCATGGTTCAGCAACTTAGTCACTACCTCAATGGTGCACGGGTACCGGGATCATCTGGTGCCTTCAGTGACGTCTACAACCCCTCCACGGGAGAAGTTCAAGCTCAGGTCCCGCTGGCCAGTGTCGACGAGGTTCGGGAGGCAATCGCCCAGGCCAAACGAGCCCAGCCCGCGTGGGCAGCCACCAACGCCCAGAAACGAGCTCGGATCATTTCGCGATTCGTGGATGTGGCCTACCAGCACGAAGACGAGCTGGCTGAATTGCTCTCGCTGGAACACGGCAAGATTTTGGACGACGCCAAGGGAGATTTGCAACGTGGGCTGGACGTGATGGAATTCGCCACCGCAGCCCCGCACCTGCTGAAAGGCGAGTACTCGACCGGAGTCGGCACCGGCATCGATGTCTACTCCATGCGCCAGCCGTTGGGTGTGGTCGCCGGCATTACCCCGTTCAACTTCCCGGCCATGATCCCGCTGTGGAAGGCCGCCGGCGCGATTGCCTCCGGTAACGCCTTCATCCTCAAGCCCTCCGAACGAGACCCTTCGGTGCCCCTGCGGCTGGCGGAGCTGTTCACCGAGGCTGGGCTGCCCGATGGCATCCTGCAGGTCGTCAATGGCGATAAAACCGCCGTCGATGAGATCCTGGACCACCCCGACATCAAGGCCGTGGGCTTCGTGGGGTCCACCCCGATCGCTGCCTCGATCTATTCCCACGCTGCCGCGAAGGGCAAGCGCGCCCAGTGCTTCGGTGGGGCGAAAAACCACATGGTGATTATGCCCGATGCCGATATGGACCAGGCCGCCGATGCACTGATTGGGGCGGCTTTTGGTTCGGCCGGTGAGCGGTGTATGGCCATCTCCGTGGCGGTGCCGGTCGGCGTGGAGACACATCAGATCATTCGCGATAAGGTCCTGGAACGCGCCCAGCGACTCACCGTGGGACACTCGCTGGCTCAGGACTCCGATTTCGGTCCGGTCGTCTCCCCGGAAGCCAAAGAACGCATTGAAGCGGCCATCGCCCGCGGTGTGGGTGAGGGTGCCGAGCTCATCCTGGATGGCCGCCATCCCAAGGTCGCCGATTATCCCAATGGCTTCTATATCGGTGCCACCATTTTCGACCACGTCACTCCCGGGTCCTCACTGCACGCCGATGAGATCTTCGGTCCGGTGCTTTCCATTGTCCCGGCCGCCGACTATGACGCAGCGGTGGAGATCATCCACGGCCATAAGATGGGCAACGGTGTGGCGATCTTTACTCGCGACGGTGACGCTGCTCGGGAATTCGCCGCTGGGATTGAGGTGGGCATGATCGGTATTAACGTGCCCATCCCGGTTCCGATCGCCTATTACACCTTCGGCGGCTGGAAAGCCTCGGGCTTCGGGGATCTCAATCAGCACGGCCCCGATGCGTTCCGGTTCTATACCCGCACCAAGACCGTCACCCAACGGTGGCCATCCGGTATCAAAGACGGCGCCAGCTTCGTGATGCCCACCGGCAACTAACACCCCACCACGAAAGGATCACGAAGATGAGCGAGAACCATTCCGAACACGTCATAGCAGAGGTCCGTGGATCACTGGGCATCATCACCCTGAATAAGCCCCAGGCGATGAACTCGCTGTCACTGGAGATGGTCCGCACCATCACCGCGACACTGCAACAGTTCCGCGAGAACTCTGCGGTGGTCTCAGTCGCGTTGCGCGGTGCCGGCGATCGCGGTTTCTGTGCCGGCGGGGACGTGGTGGCGCTGTACCACCAGGTCGTCAATGATCCGCGTGATGCCTCGCCGTTCTTCATTGCGGAGTACCAGCTCGACCACGCCATTTCGGTCTACCCTAAGCCGGTGCTGGCCGTGATGAACGGTGTGGTGCTCGGTGGGGGAGTGGGCCTGGCCGGCCCCAGCTCCCACCGGATCGTGACCGAGACGACCCGGCTGGGTATGCCAGAAACCGGGATCGGTTTCAGCCCCGATGTGGCTGGAGTCAACTACCTAGCCCAGGCGCCTGGACTGCTGGGACGCCACCTGGCACTGACCGGTGCACACATTTCAGCTGCCGATGTCCTACATATCGGAATGGCTGATTATTTCGTCAACGACGAGTCCATCGAGGAACTTTTGGACGCGGTGTCTCAGATCAGCACCGCAGACCAACTGGACCCGACCATCCGGCAGTTTCAGGCTGAGCCGGGCCAGTCAGAGCTGGCCGCCCAGGCGGAATGGATCGACCGAGTCTACGACGCAGACACCGTGGAACAGATGCTGAGCAATGTGAGTGGCTTGGTGGAAAACCACCCCGACCACCCGGCCGGAAAGGCGCTCCGAGCACTACAGCGTAATTCACCGACCGGGATGAAAGTGGCTTTAGAAGCCGTCAAACGGGCCGGAGACCAGACCATTGGTGAAACCCTGGCTCAAGATTTGCGGACCACCATGAATGCTGCCTATGGCCACGACTTGCGCGAGGGTATCCGCGCTCAACTGGTGGATAAAGACCGCAACCCGCGGTGGAAACCGGCTGAGCTCTCGCAGGTCAGCCAACAGCTGGTCAACAGCTTCTTTGACCCTGTCGATGGGGTAGCAGATCTAGAACTCAACGAAGGATGAACCTGATGAACATCGCGTTTTTGGGATTAGGAAATATGGGGGCCCATATGGCCCGCAACCTGCTGGAGGCCGGCTACCAGGTGACCGGTTTCGACGTGGTTCCCGCTGCCGTGGAGCGTGCCGCCGAGGCGGGGATTGCCCCGGCCGAGTCAGGAGAGGCCGCGGTGCGCGACGCCGAGGTGGTGATCACCATGTTCCAAAACGGGCAACAGGTGTTGGATGCCTATCAAGGCTTACTAGCTGCCGCGCCGGAGAACACGCTGTTTATTGACTCGTCGACTATCAGCGTCGATGAAGCCCGTCAGGCTGCAGAACAGGCTCGTCAGGCAGGCCACCGCCCACTGGATGCTCCGGTCTCGGGCGGCATGTCCGGTGCTGAGGCAGGAACCTTGACTTTCATGGTGGGTGGCGATGCCGAAGCGTTTGCCACGGCCGAACCGCTTTTCCAGGCCATGGGACGCAAGATTGTGCACTGCGGTAACTCCGGTGCTGGACAAGCGGCAAAAGTCTGTAACAACATGCTGTTGGCGGTGACCACCATTGGCGCCAGTGAGGCCTTCGCGCTGGGACAGAATCTGGGGCTCAGCGACCAGGCACTGTACGATGTGCTGTCGACTTCGGCGGCACAATGTTGGACCGTGACCACCAACTGCCCGGTGCCCGGCCCGGTGGGCACGGCCCCGGCCGATCGGGGCTACGCCCCGGGGTTTGCGACCGCGCTGATGGCCAAGGATCTCGGGTTGGCGCACGCCGCGATTGAAACCACCGGGACCTCGGCTTCGTTCGGGGAAGCAGCCTACGAGGCATACCGTCAGTTCAACGAGCTAGATGGTGGTGCCTACTCAGGACAGGACTTCTCAGCGATTATTAAAACTATTCGCCAGAGTTGACCTCGTGATGACGACGAGAAAGCGCAAAACAACGACACCCACCACTGAAAGGTAGATGACGAGACGATGACTGAGTCCAGCGAAGAGATTATTCTGACCGAAGTCCAAGACCGGATCGGAGTGATCCGGCTCAACCGTCCTCAGGCCCTGAATGCACTGAATGCCGAGGTCATGACCGCGGTGGTGGACACCGTCACAGGCTGGGAAAAAGACCCCGAGATCATGGCTGTCGTCATTACGGGCAACGAGAAAGCCTTCGCTGCTGGTGCTGACATTAAAGAAATGTCGACCAAAACCGCAGTAGAGATGGCGCGCAACGACTGGTTTGCCGATTGGGACGCCTTTGCGAATCTACGGATCCCTACCATTGCTGCGGTCAACGGGTATGCGCTCGGTGGTGGCTGCGAGCTAGCCATGATGTGCGATATTCTCATCGCCGGTCCCTCCACCAAATTTGGTCAGCCTGAAATCAACCTCGGTGTCATCCCCGGGATGGGTGGTTCCCAACGACTCACCCGAGCGGTCGGAAAAGCCAAGGCCATGGACATGGTGCTGACCGGTCGGATGATGCCAGCCGACGAAGCAGAACGCGCCGGTCTCGTTTCACGACTAGTCGACGAGGATGAAAAGGTTTTTGACACCGCGATCGAGGTGGCCGGAACCATCGCCTCGAAATCGCGTCCGGTGGTTCTGGTCGCCAAGGACGCGGTGTCTGCTGCCTTTGAGACCACCTTGCAACAAGGTGTGCTCTTTGAACGCCGGACCTTCCATAGCCTGTTCTCCCTGCAGGACCAGAAAGAGGGCATGGCCGCCTTTAACGAAAAGCGCAAACCTGAATTCACAGATCACTAAAAATCCCCACACATACAGGATCCGCCGGTTGGTGTCCTACCAGCCGGCGGATCCTGCTGTGCTGAGGGCTGAAGTCCGGGAAATCGGTCAGTTACGCGGTGACATCCGTGTCGGAAAACTCGTGGTTGTACCCTTCGGTGCTGGTGCGCGTGGCACGAGCTTGATCCGTGAGTTCGCCTTCCTCACCGTGGAATTCCCGCTCTTTTGCACGCAATTCAACACGGCGGATTTTGCCCGAAACCGTCTTGGGCAACTCGGCGAATTCCAGCCGGCGAATCTTGGCATACGGAGGCAACACCGTGGAAGTGTGAGCGAAAATCGATGCCGCGGTCTCAGCAGTCGGCTCGTGCCCGGCGGCCAACACCACATAGGCTTTCGGCACCGAGAGTCGAATCGGATCCGGGGATGGGACCACCGCCACCTCGGCCACTGCCGGATGCTCAATCACCGCCGATTCCAATTCGAAGGGGGAGAGCTTATAGTCAGAAGCTTTAAACACGTCATCGGCTCGACCAATATAGGTGAAGATTCCCTGCTCATCGCGCTCCATGATGTCACCGGTGTGGTAGTAGCCACCGCGGAACGCTTTGTCGTTCTTCTCCGGGTCCCTATAGTAGCCCTTCATCAGCCCTACCGGCCGAGGGTCGGCAACCAGGCATACCTCGCCCTCTCCTGCCCCTTCGATGAGCTCATCGGTGGCCGGATCGATCAGGACCACCTCAAAGCCGGGGAGGGGCCGGCCTACGGAACCGGGCTTGAGCTCCTGGCCGGGAGTATTAGCGATCTGCAACGTGGACTCGGTCTGTCCGAACCCGTCGCGAATGTCTCGATTCCAGTCTTCGCGGACTTTATTGATCACCCGGGGGTTCAACGGTTCACCGGCAGCAACAACTTTGTCGGGTGGATTCTTCAGTTTGGTCAAATCCGCCTGAATCAGCATCCGCCAAACCGTCGGCGGAGCGCAGAAACTCGTCACCCCTTCGTCATCCATAACCTGCATCAATTTTTCGGCATCGAAGCGTGAATAGTTGTAGAGGAAGATCGTCGCTTCAGCGATCAACGGGGCAAAGAAATTCGACCAGGCGTGTTTTGCCCACCCTGGCGACGCGACATTGAGGTGAACATCTCCGGGTTCTAAACCGATCCAATATACCGTGGTGAAATGCCCAACCGGGTACGAGAGATGGGAATGAGCCACCATTTTGGCCCGTGATGTGGTCCCGGAGGTGAAATACAACAGGACCGTGTCATCAGCAGGAGTTGGTTGATCCGGTGTAAAGGCGATGTCCGCATCGAACGAGGCAACGTAGCTGAACCGGGGGTGGGCCACATTCTGCGCTTCGGTGTCCGACCTCGTGGTTCCGGTGGTGATGACCGTCATCTCACCGGTGACGGCCTCGAACTTCTCTGCGTTATCTGGGTTGACCACAACCCAGCGAGCCTCGGAACGATCAATGCGCTCCTGTAGATCATGGGGCGAGAGCATCACCGTGGTTGGTAACAGCACCGCCCCCAATTTGATGCCAGCCAGCATCGTTTCCCACAGCTCCACCTGGTTATTGAGCATCACCATCACGCCATCGCCACGCTGTACACCCAGAGAACGCAACCAATTGGCAACCTGCGAGGAGCGGTCGGCCAGTTCTCGATATGTCAGTCGCGTCGAGGAACCATCCTCTTCAACGATGACTAACGCGTTGTGATCCCCGCGTTCGGTCTCATAGGCCACGTGGTCGACCCAGTCTAGGGCGAAATTGAAGTGCTCAAACTCTGGCCACCTGAAGTTCTCTCGGGCGCTCTGGATATCGGTGCGGTAGCTAAGAAGTTGATCGCGGGCTGCGCGAAATGTCTCGGTAGCTGACATGAGGATTGTTCTCCTTGCCAAGGATGGAAACAGGGGGATGGAATCACATGCTGTACAAGTGTATAGTTCCAACTGGAGTGATACAGCTCACTTTATAGTTTCGAGAGAGGATGTCAATGACTTCGACCGTGGCCTGCGACCCTGAGCTTCGTCTCCCTTTCCCTGATGCGGATCTGTTCGATGTTGCATCGTTGCTGACGGCTGATGAACGTCAAGCTTTGCGTGCCGTGCGATCCTACATGCAGGACGTGGTTCGCCCGGTGATTGTCGACTACTGGAACCGTGAAGAGTTTCCTTTTGAGTTGCTTTCGGGGATGGCTGAGGTTGGGCTCGCCGATGTGGCTTTACAGGACCGGTCCTGGCTCTACCGTGGGCTCGTCTACTCCGAAGTGAGTCGTGTCGATGTCTCGCTCGGGGCGTTGGTGGGTATTCATAATGAGCTCATTGTCGGTATGGTCAACCAATTGGGGTCTGAGGCTCAACGACAGCAGTGGCTACCAAAACTCACCCGTTTTGAGGCGGTCGGGTCGTTTGGAATGACCGAGCCGGATCACGGGTCCGACATCGCCGGGGGTTTGGAAACCACTGCCACCCCGGTTGAGGGTGGATGGGTTATTAATGGTGCCAAGCGCTGGATCGGCGCCGGGACTTTCTGTGATTTTCTCTTGGCCTGGGCCAAGGATGCCGCTGATGGTTCGGTGAAGGCTTTCCTGATTGACTCATCGACCCCAGGGTTTTCGGCCGCAAAGATTGGGCATAAGATCGGTCTGCGCGTGATGCAAAACGCGGACATCACCCTCGATAACGTCTTGGTTTCCAGCGATGACATGCTCCCCGGAGTGGTCGGCTTTGACTCCGCGAACGAAATGTTGCGCAATTCCCGGGTCTGGGTCGGCTGGCAAGCCGTCGGCGCCCAGCTGGGTGCCTTTGATGTGATGCGCAACTATGCGCTGAATCGACAACAATTCGGTCGTCGGTTGGTGAAGTTCCAGCTCATCCAGCAAGGTCTTGCAGACCTGATCTCCAATGCCCATGCATGTCTGGGCATAATGATGAATATTGCTCGCTTGCAAGAAACCAACCAGATCGAAATGGTCCATGCCGCCATGGGTAAGGCGACCGGGTCTCGGCTGTTGCGAGAATCGGCGGCTATTGCGCGCAACGCGCTGGGTGGTAACGGGATCCTATCGACCTATGAAGCAGCCAAGATCTTCGGTGATGCCGAGGTGATACACACCTATGAAGGCACCTATGAGATCAACTCGCTGATTGTGTCTAGGGCGGTGACGGGGCACTCTGCTTTCGTGTAGAGTCAGCCATGTCACGCCGTGTTTTCTCTCACATGGTATCCCAGAGAATCTCACACAAAGGCCCCCATGAAAACCAGTGAAATGATCCAGCGTGCCCGCCTGAACACCATCGGGCAAGCTTTGCACCGGGTAGCTGTCGGATCGCCCGATAAGCCAGCTCTGAAATATCTGCAACGCGAATTTAGTTATCGAGATCTAGACTATGCGGCCACCATCACCGCTCGTCTGCTGATCGAAGCCGGGGTGAAACCGGGTGACCGCGTGGCTTCCTATGCCAAGAACTCCGATGCCTTTGTGTTGGCATTCTTTGGGTCTTTACGGGCCGCTGCAGTTCACGTGCCCATTAACTTCGCCCTCACCGGTGAAGAGCTGGTACATGCGTTGATTGACTCCGGGTCCACCTATGTCTTTTGTGATCCAGATCAATATGACAAAGTCGAGGAAGTTCGTGGCGATACGGCCGTGCAACAGGTGACCTTGCTCCACGGGGACATGGACTCGCTACTGGCTCGGGTGCAGTTGATTCTCGAGGATCCTGAGCAACGCCAGGCCTACACCTCTGGTGAGACACCGGATAGTCAGGCACAATCTAGTGATGTAGTGCAACTGCTCTATACCTCCGGAACCACCTCGCGCCCGAAGGGTGCGATTCACACGCACGAATCGTTGATGACCCACTATGGTGCGGTGCAACAGGCTCTGGACTTTACGCCCCAGGATCGTCCTGTGGTGTGTATGCCGCTTTATCACTCGGCCGGGCTCCACGTGTTTTTGACCCCTTATCTGCTGATGGGGGTAACCGTTCGACTCCTAACCGTTCCGGATATCTCAGAGATCTTGGCGAAGGTGGAAGAAGACCGGGCCACCAGCTTGTTTTTAGCCCCGACCGTGTGGGTGCCGTTATCGCAGCATCCAGAGCTGGAACACCGGGATCTCTCCTCGCTGACGCACGCCTACTACGGAGCCTCTATCATGCCGGTCACGGTGCTCCAAAGACTGCGGGAGGCTTATCCGAAAATCGGGTTCTACAACTGCTTCGGTCAATCTGAAATGGGGCCGCTCGTTTCTGTCTTGCGTCCAGAAGACCATGATGAACGGCCGAAATCCGCGGGTCTACCGTTACCCACGGTGCAAATCCGGGTGGTGGACCCAGAAGGGCAGCCGGTCCCTGAAGGAACCCCGGGGGAGATTCAGTATCGTTCGCCGCAACTGTGTCGGGGCTACTGGAATCGGGGTGAGGCTACTGCCGAAAGCTTCGCCGATGGCTGGTTCCACTCCGGAGACCAGGTCGTGCTCGATGAAGACGGCTACATTGAGGTGGTCGACCGGATTAAAGATGTCATTAACACCGGCGGTATTCTGGTTGCCTCCCGCGAAGTCGAAGATGCCATCTACCGTCACGACGCCGTGGCGGAAGTTGCGGTCATTGGGCGCCCTGATGAGAAGTGGATCGAGTCCATTACCGCTTTCGTGGTTCTCAAGCCCGACCAGCAGCTCGACGCTGACGAGCTCAAAGAGTTCCTGCGTCCCATCTTGGCCGGGTTCAAGATTCCTAAGAGTTACGAGTTCGTCGATGAATTGCCTCGGAACCAGTCCGGCAAGATCCTCAAACGCGAGCTCCGGGCGGCCTAAGACCGTAACTGGGCCTCAGCAAACTCGACGTCGAACCCTTCGGTAACCACGGGCGGAGTCTTCTGCCCATCGTCACCGTGGAGTTCTTGCTCTTGGCGACGTAATTGCACCCGTCGGATCTTGCCGGAGATCGTCTTGGGTAGCTGCGAGAACTGGAAGCGACGAACTCGGCCGTATGGTGGCAGTGTCTCACGACCGAACTCATAGATGGACCGCGCGGTCTCTTCGGTAGGTTCATAGCCTTGAGCCAAAACGATATAAGCCTTCGGCACGGCCATACGAATGGCATCCGGTGAAGGCACCACGGCAACTTCCAGCACCGCGGGGTGCTGGATGAGCCCGGATTCCAGTTCAAAGGGCGAGAGCTTGTAGTCGGAGGCCTTGAACAGATCATCGGCGCGGGACACGTAGGTGTAGACCCCAGATTCATCGCGCTTCATCACGTCCCCGGTGCGGTACACGCCCTGTGAGAAGGCTTCGGCATTACGCTCATCATCCCGGTAGTATCCCGGGGTTAACCCGCCCGGTCGTGGGTCGAGGCGGAGAACGACCTGGCCTTCACCGGGGCCGGAAATGATGTCTTCGGTGTCCTGATCCATCAGCTCGACCTGGTAGCCCGGCAACGGGCGACCCAAAGCGCCCGGGGTGAGCTCTTGGCCGGGGGTGTTGGCGATTTGGAGCGTGGATTCGGTCTGCCCATAACCGTCGCGAATATCCACGCCCCAGTCACGCCGGACGTGTTCGATGATGCTGGCGCTGAGTGGTTCCCCGGCCGAGAGTGCAACCGTTGGAGGAGTGGACAGTTGGGTCAGATCTGCCTGGATCAGCATTCGCCACACGGTCGGAGGAACACACAGGGAGGTGACCTGCTGGCGATCCATTAACTCCATCAGCGCCTCGGGATCAAAGCGACGGTAGTTGAATACCAGAATGGTGGCCTCGGCAATCCAGGGTGTAAAGAAGCTGGACCAGGCGTGTTTGCCCCAGCCCGGGGAGGCGATATTCAGATGGACGTCTCCGGGACGCAACCCCATCCAATACAGAGTGGAGAAGTGCCCTACTGCGTAGGAGTACTGCGTGTGAGTAACCATCTTCGGTTCCGAGGTGGTCCCGGAGGTGAAATAGATCAGCATCGTCTCCGCCGCATCGGTCAGCCCCGGATCGGTCAGCTCGCCGGTGGCCTCGCGGGTGAACCCGTGGGCCTGATCTGTGGCCTCCCCAGTGGTGATCAAACCATCGAGCTGGTCGGCACAGTTGGCGAATTTGTCGAGATTGTCCGTATTGGTCATCGCCCAACGCACTTGGGCGCGTTCCAGACGAGAGATAATGGCCTGGGGAGCCAGCATCGTGGTGGTGGGCAGAACGACCACACCGAGCTTGATCGCTGCCAGCATGGCTTCCCACAGCTCGACCTGGTTGTCCAGCATCACCATGAGCTTATCGCCACGGCCCATGCCCAGGGATTGGAACCAGACCGCCACGCGGGCAGCGCGCTCCGCGAGCTCGCGGAAGGTCAAGGAAATGTCTACGCCGGCCTCGTTGGCAATGATCAGAGCTGGTTGATCGCCACGGACGGGGTCGGCGGCCAGCTGGTCGAACCAGTCGGAGGTGAAATTGAAGTGGTCGATCTCAGGCCACGAGAAGCTCTTGCGTGCTTGGTCGAGATCCTCACGTAAACGTAGCAGGTCATCTCGGTAGGCTCGGTAGGTCTCCGTGACTGTCATCAACACACACCTTTCGTGGCTTCAATCTTGGCTCGAGCTGATCAGATGTCGTGCACCACTCGGCGGTAGCCCGACTCAAAGTCCTTCCGGCCACGGGCAATGTTCTCACCAACTAACCGCAACCTGTCGGTACGCAATCCCACGGTGAGTGCATTTTGGAGCACTTCACGATTTTTTGGTGTAAAGAACAGAAAGCCCAGGATCCGCTGTGCCCGATGGAAAAGGGACTGTGCATCGAGATCGTCGTCGCCGAGCGCCTCATAATAAACATTAGCAATCTCCACCGGGCTCAGATCCTTCAAACGCCCATGTGAGCCCAACATCACGGTGCGGTATACCGCCCATTGATCGATGTTGACACTGGCGGGCCAGAGGAAGCCGTACTCGTCGGTGATCCAGGTGCCGTGAGCGAGCCGCTCACGGATGACCTGGCTGGCCGCGGAGCTGACGCGGGTGACGAACCGTGGCCGGCAGGGCCAGAGGTGATCGAGCAGATATTCCGCCCGGGGCCGACCGGACATCCCCGACGTATCGGGGTACCGCAACCGCTCGCCCCAGCGTGGTTCCAAATACTGCTGCAACTGAACATTGTCGACCTCGGCGCCGGACTGTGTGAAGCGCATAATGGTCTCCGTCTCCCGGAGCACATCCTCCAACTGTGAGGTAATCGTTTCGATGCGGTTCAGATCCCGATTCGATAAGCGGGGATTTGTGGCGAGATCAGAAGTTGGGTCCACAGGTGACACCGTCGGTGCCCAGAGTCGCTGGGCGCGGGCGTACTGTGTATGGAGACGTTGAATCGCTGGGTGCTGGCCGGTGACCCATTCGGGGTGGTCCAAGGCCTGAGCGGGGTCGGTTTCTCGCAGTGCCAGTTCCGACTGCAACCGCTTGATCTTGTGTTGTAAGGCGTTCAATCGGGCACGCTGGACACGACGTTGATATAAGAACACGGCACAACAGCCCACAGCGATCACCAGGGCCACCAGTAAGAAGAAGATCACAGGCTCCACGATGCTCACTCTATCTTGTGCGCTCGGTGTGGTGAGATGAAACGGTGGGACGCACGGCGGGCTGATCCATCACTTCCAGCCCAGGTGCTCAAATACCCGGACCCAACTGGCAAAGAGGCGCCGGTTGGCAACCACGCCTCACTGGTTGGGGTTGGCCACCAGGAGCAGGTCAGCCTCTCGCGCCGCCTGATCTGCGGCCAGCTGCTCCGCGACGCTGTCTACGGTGCCCACCACCGTGGGCCCGGACCGAGCTCGAGCACCATCGAGCATCCCGACAGAATCTGTCTCCCCCGAGATCGGGGCATAACGGAGCTTGTCTTCGGCCGATTCGATCACGTAGATAGACCGAGTGACCGCCGTCTGTCCGCCTGTCGTGTGGCCCGAGGCAGTATAAGCGGCACGATACTCGGTGAGTTGGTGAGCCTGCTGGATATGGAAGGGGCGTCCGTCGTCTTCCAACAACAGGGTAGACGAGACCAAGTTATATCCCTGTTCGCCGGCCCAGACTGCCGACGAGGTGCTTCCCGCGCCCCAATACAGGCGGTTAATCAAGGTCGAGGAATACGGTTCGATGCGCAACCGGTCCACCCCCACCGGCGCCCAGGACGACTCCGGGTCGGCATGAGCGATGGGCTCACCGGAGACTGCCTGTCGAATGCGTCCCCCGGTGTTGCGGGCATAGTCAGACCAGGACTGGCCCTGGTCACGGTGATAACCGAACTGGTGTTGCCCATCCAAGGCCGCCTCAGGGGAACCACGGGAGATCCCCAGATGTAGACGCGCATCGGAGATGAGATCGGTGGTGGCGGCTTCCTCGGCAAAGTACAGCGGATTCTCGTAGCGCAACATTCACCCGTAACATTGGATTCATGACGAGTCGCGTAGCCGCCTACATGCGGATCTCCCAGGACCGCACGGGCGACGGATGGGCCATCGACACCCAGCTCCGCAAGATCAGCGACCTGGCCACGCTGAGGGGCTGGCGGGTCGTCGCCGAGTACGAGGACTCCTCCGTCTCGGCCTCCAAGCCGCGTGGTGCCGGCACGGACTGGGCCAGGATGCTTAAGGACGCCAACGCCGGTCAGTTCGACATCGTGGTCGCCGTCGACATCGACCGCCTCCTGCGCAGCACCAAGGATCTGAACACGCTGATCGACCATGGGCTGCAGGTCGTCACGGTCGACGGCGAGATCGACCTCGCCACGGCCGATGGGGAGTTCTGGGCGACGATGCTGGCCGGCACGCGCGCTTCGAGGCCAGGCGCAAGGCGGAGCGGACGATCCGCTCGAACGAACGCCGTCGTACCGAGGGGATGCCGGTGCTCTCGGGCTGGACGCCGTTCGGCTACACGAAGGACGGGGCGCAGATCCCGGAGCAGGCCGAGGCGGGTGCGTACCTGATCCGGTCGGGCGGGGGCACCTTCCGCCAGTTCTACGACGAGCGGATGGAGCGGGTCGACAAGCTGCGGGCGCCGGGCAAGCAGCTCGAGGACGAGGCGCGTCGTCATGAGGACGAGGCGCGCAGGATCACCGGCAGGGTCCGATGATGGAGATGACGGAATAGCCCCGGCCAGGGCCGGACGGGGCTATCGGTGAAGAGGGAGAGGTCCATGCTCGGCAGGTGCGCTGGGCCGGTCATGATCTTGGGTCAGGTGAGTTCGGTGATGAGGTCGCGGATGCGGGATCCGATCTCGTTATGGATGGGGCGCACAGCGTCGAGCCCAAGTCCTGCGGGGTTGTTCAACTGCCAGTCCTCGTAGCGTTTGCCGGGGAAGACCGGGCAGGTGTCGCCACATCTCGTCGTGCTCACTGCAGCCGAGGTCTGCGCGGTGTCGGTGGCGAGCAGCGTGGCATGGTCGGAGGGTTGGATTGCGCACACGGCGAGGGCCTTCGCCAGTGGCGGGGCCCTCGTGGCTGTTCCTATGACGGCATCGAAGTTCTGTGGATAGCGTCAGCCTTCCGTCTTGGCGTCCTGGCAGCAGTTCTCCTCCGTTGGCTGAGGCGTCGTAGTGTTGGTGTTCTGCTGCTTATCGTCTTCGTCGGCCGGGACGATCTCGACGTTGCAGCAGTCTGACTGCTCGTTCTTCGAGCGTCCGGTGAACAGGTCTTTCAGTCCCATGGTGGTTCCTTTCCTATGGTGGGTTTACGGGGGACAGTTGTAGGGATCAGGCTGTGATCGTGAGGATGTAGCCGCCGGCGATCGCCACGGTAAGGATGGTGACGACGAATGCCACGAGAAGCCGTGGCTTGAAGATCGCCGTGAGCATCGAGACCTCCGGCGGGGAGGCCCCGGCCCCGCCGATCATCAGGGCGAAGATCGGGCCGAGGGCCACACCGGCGGACTGGAGGGCCAGCCCGACCGGGAGCATGGTCTCCAAGCGGATGTAGAGCGGGGTGCCGATGACCGCGGCCAGTGGCACCGCCCACCAGATGTTGGCTCCGGCGAAGGCGGTCAGCTGGTCCTCGGGGACGAACTCGTAGATCGCGGCTCCGATCGCCACGCCGATGAGCATGGGCACAAGCAGGGGGCGCAGATCGGTCCAGGCTTGGTGGAGCGCTCCGGGCATCTCGCCGCGCATTCCTTTCCACGGCTCGGGCGTCGTCTCGCCCTGCACGCGCACGCGCTTGAGCGCCTTCTTCAGGCCCAGGCCGCGCCATACCCACGGGATGATCAGTGAGACGGCCAGGGTGAAGAGCGTGTAGACGATCGCGGTCGTCCACCCGAAGATGATTCCGACGCCGCCGACGATGATCGGGTTGAGCAGCGGTGAGGCGATGAGGTAGGTCATCGCGGTCTGGAAGGCGACCCCGGCGTTGAGCATTCCGACCAGCATCGGCAGTGTCGAGCAGGAGCAGAATGGAGTCACCGCCCCCAAAAGTAGTCCCTTGATGGATCCGGGGACTTTCCCGCTGCTCATCCAGTCACGCATCTTCTCCGGGCCGAATCGCCGGTTGATCAGCGCGACGGCGGTCGAGACGACGAGGAACAGGGCCAGCAGCTCGCCCAGCAGCAGTGCGAAGGTGCCGAGCGTGTCAGTCAGCATCGGTCACCACACTGCGTGCCGGGATTTCGGCCTCGGTGCAGCAGGCTCGCTGTCCGGCGGGAGTCAGGGTGGCAAGGTGGGCCAGCCATTGGACTGGGGCGGCCAACTGTTCGCAGCAGATCGAGATGAGGTTCGACCGGCCCTGCGGGGTCACGTCGATCAGTTCCGCTTTAAGCAGGGCGGAGACGTGGTGGCTGACCAGCGCCTGACTAAGGCCGGTGGCCTCCTGCAGCTGCTTGTTCGTCTTGGCGCCATCGGCGAGGCACAGCACGATCGTGAGCCGGTTCTCATCGGCCAGGGCCGAGAGGGTGGGGGCCAGGTAGGCGGCGCGTTCTTTGGCTGAGAGGTCCGAGGCCACGGCCGGAATTTGTATCGGTGAAGGCATACCTCCACACTAATAAGCCACTGCTTATGACACAAGCGACGGCTTATCTATTGTGGGGGTGACGCCTCGGGGAGGTGGCTGGTGATGTCATGGACTGCGTCCTTGGCGGTCCTGCCCGCCCCGATCAGGGTGGCTGAGGCGAAGCCGGTCCAGTCCCCGTACCCGAGCAGGTGCAGGCGGGGCTCGTCGGCGGAGCGTGTGCCGATGGTCTTGGGCACGCCGTTCTCGCGCCTCAGGCCCAGGGACGCGAGATGGTTCAGGGTGGGGCGGAAGCCGGTGCACCAGATGATCGCGTCGTAGGGATCCATGGTGCCGTCGCTCCAGGCCGCTCCCTCGGCGGTGAGCCGGTCGAACATGGGGCGGGGGCGCAGCACGCCGCGGTCGCGGGCAGCACGGACACTGGGGACCATGACGATGTCGCCCAGACCGGAGACGCCATCGGCCTGGGTTCCCGCCTTCCGGGCGGCTTCTTGTCGGGTGGCGGTGTCGAAGAGGACGCGGCCGTCGACGTCGTCGGGCATGAACCGGGGCGGGTGTCGGGTCGCCCAGGTCGTCTCCGCGATGGTGGAGACCTCGGCGACGATCTGCGCGGCGGAATTGCCGGCACCGACGACCAGCACCCGCTGGCCGCGGAATCGCTCCGGGACGGAGTAGTCGACCGTGTGTAGCTGCTCGCCCGCGAAATCGGCCATGCCCGGATAGGCGGGCATGAAGGGGGTGTCCCAGGTGCCGGTGGCGCTGATGACGAACTCGGCGTTCCAGGTGCCCCGGTCGGTCTCAACGCTGAGCCCGCGGCTGTGGGCGCGGACGCCGCTGACCTGGACGGGCCGGTGCACGGGCAGCTCGTAACGCTGTTCGTAGTCGTGCAGGTACTCGACGACGTGACCGGCGGTGGGGAACGTCTCGCCCCGCTGGCGCGGCATTGGCCAGCCCGGTAGCGGGCTGTACTCGGCCGGGGAGAACAGTCGCAGTGAGTCCCAGCCGTGACGCCAGGCCCCGCCTGCACGGTCCTGCCGGTCGAGGATCACGAAGTTCAGCCCCGCCCGGCGAAGATAGTAGCCGGCGGCCAGGCCTGCTTGGCCGCCGCCGATCACCACGACGTCGGCGTGCTCACTCATCGGTCTCCTGAGGAACGAGCAGTTCGGCGATGAGGACGCGGACGCGGGTCTCGATCTCGTTCCGGATAGTACGCACGGCGTCGAGCCCACGCCCTGCGGGGTCGTCGAGCTGCCAGTCCTCGTAGCGCTTGCCGGGGAGAAACGGGCAGGTATCGCCGCACCCCATGGTGATGACGACATCAGCGGTCTGCACCGCGTCGGTGGTCAGCAGCTTGGGCCGCTCGGCGGTGATGTCGATGCCGACCTCGCGCATGGCCTCGACCACGGCCGGGTTGAGCTGGTGGGCGGGCTCCGACCCAGCGGAGCGGACCGCGATGCGGCCCGCCGCGTGGTGGGTGAGGAAGGCGGCGGCCATCTGGGAGCGTCCGGCGTTGTGGACGCAGACGAACAACACCGTCGGAGGGGTATCGGTGGTCATCGGGGGCTCGTTTCTGTCTGGTAGGGGTCGGTGTGGAACCAGCGGCGTGCAGCCCACAGGGAGACGTAGACGAGAGCGACGAGGACAGGCACCTCGATCAACGGGCCGACCACCCCGGCCAGCGCCTGCCCACTGGTTGCGCCGAAGGTGCCGATGGCGACGGCGATGGCGAGTTCGAAGTTGTTGCCCGCCGCGGTGAATGCCAGCGTGGTGGATCGGGCGTAGCCGAGGCCGATGCCCTTGCCGAGCAGGAGGCCTGCGAACCACATGAACGCGAAGTAGACCAGCAGCGGCAACGCGATCCTCGCGACATCGAGGGGATTCTGCGTGATGGTTTCGCCTTGGAGGGCGAAGAGCAGCACGATCGTGAACAGCAGCCCGTAGAGCGCCCACGGCCCGACGCGCGGGATGAACTTCTCTTCGTACCAGGCGCGGCCCTTGCGTTTCTCGCCGATCCAGCGGGTCGCGAACCCCGCGACCAGCGGTACGCCGAGGAAGACGAGCACGTTGAGGGCGATCTGCCCGACCGAGACGTCCAGGCCCTGGGTGTCCAGGCCCAGCCAACCAGGAAGCACGGTGAGGTAGAACCATCCGAGCACGGAGAACATCACGACCTGGAAGATCGAGTTGATCGCGACCAGCACCGCGGTCGCTTCCCGGTCGCCGCAGGCCAGGTCGTTCCAGATCACCACCATCGCGATACAGCGGGCGAGACCGACGATGATGAGGCCGGTGCGGTACTCGGGCAGATCGGGCAGGAACAGCCAGGCGAGGGCGAACATGACCGCGGGGCCGAGCAGCCAGTTCAGCACCAGCGAGGACACCAGGAGTTTCTTGTCGCCGGTGACGGCGGCGATCTTGTCGTAGCGGACTTTCGCGAGCACCGGGTACATCATCACCAGCAGGCCCAGTCCGATCGGCACCGAGATGCCGGCGACCTCCATCCTCGTGAGCACGTCAGCCAGGGCGGGGATGAAGCGGCCCAGGAGGAGGCCGGCGATCATCGCCAGCCCGATCCAGACCGGCAGCCACTTATCCAACGTCGACAACTGCCGCCTCGCCGCAGCCGCAGGCGCTGGGGTGTTCGTGCTCTTGGTGTTCGGGGGTGCGGGCATCGTGCTGCTCAGTCTCCTCGTCAGCTCGGGGTATGCGGTTAGTTCGTAGGCTTAGTGGCGCGGATGATCGCGGCGTGCATCCTGTCCGCGGGCTCGTGCGTGAACTCCACGCTCGCACCCGTGAACCCCGCCTTGGCGAGGCCGTCGAGGTACTCGGTCTTCGACAGGGCTCCGGCGATACACCCAACGTAGGAACCGCGCTCAGCACGCTCTTCGGGGGTGAGGGGGTCTTCGGCGACGACATCGGAGGCCCCGATACGGCCACCCGGCGCGAGGACGCGGAACATCTCGGCAAGGTCGGCGGGCTTGTCGGTGGAGAGGTTGATGACGCAGTTGGAGATCACCACATCCACCGACCCGCCCGAAAGCGATATGTCCTCGATGGTGCCCTTGAGGAACTCGACGTTCTCCGCCCCGGCCTCGTTCTTGTTCTTCTCGGCCAGCGGGAGCATCTCGTCGGTCATGTCCACCCCATAGGCGAACCCCGACTTACCGACCCTGCGGGCGGGGAGCAGCACATCGAGGCCGCCACCGGAGCCGAGGTCGAGGACGCGCTCACCCTTGTGGAGTTCGGCGACCGCCGTGGGATTGCCGCAGCCCAGGCTGGCCTCGACCGCCTCCAATGGGAGTCCGGCGGCGGTCGCCTCGTCGTAGAGGCCCGCGCCGAAGCTCCGCTCGGTCGGAGCACAGCACGAACGCGAATCCGGCTCAGTGCCCTCGGCGGCAGTCGTGCTGGAACAGCACGAGGAGACGGGGGTCTCCTCGGTGAGGAGGTCGGCGTTGCAGGTGCCGGTGGTGACCGCGGTCGCGGCCTGGGCGTAGCGGGCGCGGACCTGCTCACGCAGCTCGGTATTCTCGTTCTCGCTCATTGCCTGCTCCATTTCCCGCGGGTACCCCGACTACATATTGATGCTCGTCGATGTATCGACAGTTGTCAATGCATGGCGTAGGGTCGAGGGCATGCCGATCTCACTGTCGCTGGTCGCGACCGACACGGGAGGATGTTGCGCCCCCGTCACGGGTGGGGTGCTCGCGGTCGAGGATGCGCAGCAGTTGGCGCGGATGTTCAAGGCCCTCGGTGATCCCACGAGGGTGCGGTTGGTGTCGATGATCGCTGCGCAGTCCGGCGGGGAGGCGTGTGTGTGCGATCTGACCGAGCCTGTCGGCCTCTCCCAGCCCACGGTCTCGCATCACATGAAGCAGCTCGTCGACGCCGGCCTGGTCACGCGTGAGCAGCGCGGCAAGTGGGCCTACTACGCGGTCGTTCCCGAGATCCTGGGGATGCTCTCGGCCGCGCTCGACCCGCAGACACTGAGCACTGACACTCCCGCGTGCTCCTGCTGAGGAGATTCGGGGTTCAGCGGCGCAGGGCGGCGTAGCGGTTCCACGCTGCTCCCGCGAGGGTTCCAGTTCGTCGGCCTCATGCTCAAGGCAGGGCTACTGGTGCTGCCGGAGGATGACGGCCCGACTTCCGCGAGACGAAGGGTGCCCTGCGCACGGCATGGCGCGAGTTCCAGGCGTTCCAGGCCCGCTCGCCCATCTGGCGGCTCGCGCTCATGGCGGCGCTCTACACCGTCGGCTTCATGGTCGTGCGGCTGCTGTTGACGCAGGCGATGGGGATCTTCGAGAACGTCTGGATCGCAGGCGGCATCTCGGCGCTCGTCGCCTCGGTGATCGTCGCCCCGACGCTCATCAGCAACCTCATCAAGGGGGTCGGCTCCAAGACGGGCGTGAAGGTCACGAAGGACAAGAGCTGTGGATGTGATGGCTTGGTGGCGGGTTTCTGTGATCTCTCAGTGGCGGTGCAGGCGCGATCAGGTGGCGGCCGTGGTGCGGCGCAGCTCGCGGTAGATGGTGGTGCGGGAGACGTTGAACAGCTCGGCGAGCTCGGCTTGGGTGTGTTCGCCGGCGGCGTGCAGCGTCAGCAGGTGCTTGCGCTGAGAGGGCGAGAGTTTGGGCTTCGTGCCTTTGAGTTTGCCCTTGGATCTGGCGATGCCAATGCCTTCGCGGGTGCGCAGGCGGATGAGGTCCGCCTCAAACTCGGCCACCATGCCGAGCACGTTGAACAGCAACCGGCCGACGGCGTCGTTGGGGTCGTAGACGCTGCCTCCGAGACTGAGCGCCACTCCCTTGATGGTGAGCTCGTCCGCGATGTCCCTCGCGTCCGGGAGCGAGCGGGCCAGCCGACGTACGGTGAAGGATCCCCTTACGGGCATGCGATCTGGGCTGACGCCTGTGACCGAGTGTTCAGTATGTGCTGTATAGTTCAGTTCATGCTGACTATTGCTTCGCGTCTCGACGTGATGAACCGCCTGGGTCGTGCACTGGCCGACCCCACTCGATCCCGGATCATCTTGACCCTGCTCGACCATCCCGCTTACCCGGCGGAACTGGCCCGAGATCTGGACCTGACACGCCCGAACGTGTCCAACCATCTGGCATGCCTGCGCGATTGCGGGATCGTCGTCTCCGAGCCCGAGGGTCGTCGGACACGATATGAGATCGCCGATTCGCACCTGGCGCAGGCGCTAACGGCACTGGTCGATGCCACCCTGGCAGTGGACGAAGACGCCCCGTGCATCGATCCCGCCTGCTCGCTTCCCGGATGCGACGCAGCTGGGGAGGGCGCATGATCCTCACCTCGGTCTTGCAGGCGATGGGCCTGTTCGCAGCGACCAACATCGACGACATCATCGTGCTCTCCCTCTTCTTCGCGCGAGGGGCAGGCCAGCGCGGCACTACCGCCCGCATTTTGGCCGGCCAGTACCTCGGATTCGCCGGCATCCTCGGTGCCTCGGTCCTGGTGACCATCGGCGCCGGAGCATTCCTGCCCTCGGCAGCCATCCCGTACTTCGGTCTCATTCCTCTGGGCCTCGGCCTCTGGGCCGCATGGCAGGCCTGGCGCGGAGACGATGACGACGATGACGACGAGGCCAAGGTTGCCGGCACGAAGGTCGGCGTGTGGACAGTCGCAGGCGTCACCTTTGCCAACGGCGGCGACAACATCGGCGTCTACACCCCTGTCTTCCTCAGCGTGGAACCTCTCGCAGTAGTCGCCTACTGCATCGTCTTCCTCGCGCTCGTCGCGGTCCTGGTGGCCCTGGCAAAGTTCGTCGCCACCCGCCCCCCGATCGCCGAAGTGCTCGAACGCTGGGAGCACATCCTCTTCCCCATCGTTCTCATCGGCCTCGGCATCGTGATCCTCGTCAGCGGCGGAGCCTTCGGACTCTGACGTAGCGGCAACGATCCAAACGGCCCCGACCGTGCTCACCCCTCTCGGTTCAGACCGCGACACCTACCTGCAGCCAGTCCTGGGTGATCGCGGCAACAAGACCGCCACGGAGCGTTGCAAAAACCCCGCCACGAAGCGAACGAAGCCACAACCACACCTCCCGATGCCCGGTGATCCGACGGAGGAGGATCGACGGGCGCCCCGGTCTGCGTGGAGGACCTCAGCCCTCCTCGAGTCGACGCAAGATGTTCGCCAACAGAATCACGGCATCCGCGGTGATGCCGGTCGTGGTCCGGTCGGCCTTCGGTGAGTGCTTCATCTTGTGGGCGAGAGCCGACGCCTTCTTGGTCAGCCCCGCAGCTCCTCATTGGACTTGCCGGGCAGACGGTGGTCGATGTACGCGCCGATGCGGATGTCGGTCTTGTCGACCGGAGGCTCTGAGAGTACCGGAGGGCAGTGCACCTCAGGATCGTAGACGTGGGCGCTGAGCGCCTCGAGGACGCCGACGCAACGGTTGCCCACATCCTTGTAGTCGACAGGCGTGGAGGCTGACCTGAAGCGCTGCCGTAGCTGTGAGATGTGATCGTCGACGTCAGTCCAGCCGAGATCGCCGTGCGGCGAGATGCCTTCGGCCAGTTCGCCAAGGAACTGCCGCTCTTCGGCCTCCTCAAGCTGATCCTGGATCGGCCGAAACACCTTCTCGATGATGTCGCGGCGGGCTTGCCAGCTACCGCTACCCCGGGCACCTTCAGCCATCCAGTGGATCTGGAACTCGGAGAAGTCACGCCATGGAGGGTCGAAGACGATGCCCCTCCGCTTGAGGAGCATGCGGAGCGCCTTGAGTGCGGCCCTCGCCTCGTCCTCGTCGGTCCGCAGGTGCGACTTCTCGGTGCCGTAGGACTCGTACTCTGCTCGGACGAGCCTGGTGAGCTCGAGCGCGGTCTCCAGCGGGTTCGGGTCGTAGGCGGTGCCCTGTGCGAGCTGGGTGATCAGGTCGGCGTTGAGAACCGGCTTCGATGAATCCCAGGGGTTGCCAGTCCCCGCTGGCTCCTCGAAGAAGTCTTTGATGCGCGTGCTTCATTATCCCACGACTCCTGCATTCACGCAGATCAAGAAAGAGCCCCCGAGGAGCGGATGCTCCCCGGGGGTCTCGTGATCACGCTCAGCTCTCCTGCTTCTGCAGCAGCTTCGAGCTGACGTGGTTCTGGTGCGGGATGGTGATCGAGCCGTCGTCGTTGACCGTGCCGTAGACGTTGTAGCTCATGAGTCCGACGAAGGTCAGCTCATCGCCGTTGCGGGTCCAGGAACAGTCATCGTCGATCTCGGCCTGCGGGTTGGTCCGCTCCTGGTGGCCGCAGGTGCTGTCCTCGCCGAGGACGAGCATGTATCGGCCCTCCTTGGCGTCGAGGTAGGTGCCCTCGAGGCTGTCGCCACTACAGCCGGTGAGCAGGGCGCTGGCGGCGATTGCGAGCGTGGTGGCGGTGATCAGGTGGCATCGCATGGTGGGGCTCCTATGGGAGGCAGAGATCTGTCAGACATGCTATGCCCGATTAGATGCTGCGTACGTGTGCGCAACTATGCTGCCAAGACAGGTTGAAATGCAGTCCATAATAAAAGGACAAGGCGAGCAAGACCCCGCTCCAGACCGAAGAAGGTCACCGTGATAGACCGTGCTGAGATCACCGTTGGATATCTGCACGCCTGTGGCGATCTGGAAACCTTCCTCGCGCTGGCTGGTGACGCCGAGTTGCGTAGCCGAAGCGCCGGTACGCGCTGGACCAACGAAGAATTGTTGTTTCACATGGTGTTCGGTTACATGGTGACCCGACGCCTGCTGCCCCTCGTCAAGTGTTTCGGTCGGTTGCCACCGTCCGTGGGGAATGCCTTTGCTGGGTTGCTCGATGCCGGGACCAAGCCCTTTGATTGGGTCAATTACTGGGGGTCTTGGGCGGCATCGCGCGTGTACAATCGTCACCGGATGGCCCGGAAGTTGCGTCGGGTCACGACCACGCTGGCCGCCAACCTGGAAACCGAGTCCCACGCCTCCTTGGGGCTGCAGATGGCGTTTCCCACCCGGTGGGATCCATTTTTTCGGCCGGTGATGACCGTGGCCGACCTCTACGCCTACCCCACGAAACATTTCGCCTTCCACGCCCAGCAACTGAGTTTCCTGCCCCACACCCCCGAATAACAAAGGGTCAGGCACAACAAGACGTGGGCAGCTCGTCATGGAAGGTGCCTGCCACCAGGCGCAGTGCTTCGGAGGTGGTCAGATAGGGTGCCCAGGTGTCGGCGAGGTGGCGGGTGGTCATCCCCGCGGTGATCGCATAAGTTGCCGGGAGCAGGAGCTCTGCTGCGTGATCGCCGATAGCGCTGATGCCCAGGATTTTGTCGGTTCCTGTTTCGGCGACCATCTTCAGCGCCCCGCAAGTGTCGTGATTGACTAAGGCGCGCGGCAGGTCTTGGAAGCTCAGCACCCGGGAGTGACACCGGTACCCGGCTCTCCGGGCCGCGGCTTCGGTCAGTCCGGCCGTGGCCAGTTGGGGGCGCGAGAAGATCACGGCAGGTAGGCCGGTGTAATCGACTTTCGTGGCCGGCACTTGCGGATCGGTGCGCAGGGCATTGGCCGCGGCAGCTTTGCCGGTGGCCGCGGCGACGTAGACATATTGCGGGGCCGCCGTAACGTCACCGGCAGCAAAGACCCGCGCATTGGTGGTGCGCTGGTGGTCATCGACGAGGATGAATCCCTCCTGGTCGGTGGTGATACCTGCGGCGGGCAGGTTGAGATGCTCGGTGGACGGGCGGCGGCCGGTGGCCACCAGCAGGCGCTCAGCACACAGGCTGCGTCCCGAGGCGGTGGCCACCTGGATCTGGTCATGCTCCTGGGTCACCCCGGTGGCGTGCTCTTCGAGCACCGTAATCCCATCGAGGGTCAGGGTTTGTCGGAGGATGGCGGTCATTTCTGGCTCGGCGGTGGGGGCGATCCGGCCGATGATCGTCACCCGGGTGCCCAAGTCGGCAAAAAGCTGGGCTTGTTCGATGCCGACGTAGCCGCCGCCGATAATAATCATGGACTCGGGCAGCTCGGTCAGTGCCATGGCCGTGGTCGAGGTCAGATAGTCCACCTCGTCCAACCCGGTCACGTCCTGTGGTAAGGCTGGCACCGCGCCGGTGGCCAGCACAATCGAACCGGCTGTCACCGGGGTCCCATCCACCACCAGGGTGTCGGGATCAACAAAGGAGGCCTCCCCGGTGCGGATCTGGAACCCATGCGCGGCCGCGACCTCAGCGTATTTGGTGTCTCGCAGCCGGGTGATTAGCTGGTCTTTTTGTCCGACCAGCGACCCCAGATCCACGCCCGCGGCGGAGGTGGGGACCCCGGGGAACGGGTTGGTCAGGGCGGCTTGCCGGGTGCCGGCCGCGGCCAACAGCGTTTTGGACGGGACGCATCCGATGTTCACGCAGGTGCCACCGAGGGTGTCCCGCTCGATCACCAACACCTCTTTGCCGGCCCGCCGGGCTGTAATGGCTGCCGCCATGCCAGCGCCACCGGAGCCCACCACCACCAGATCAACGTCGAAACCTTGTACCATCTGTTTGCCTCTTTCTTTGGTCTGCACCCAGTATGAACCTTCCAGTACACTGGAAGGTCAAGTCCGACGATCATAAAGGAGCCTTGAGTTCAATGAGGATTGGCGAATTGGCAGACGCTGCCGACACCACCACCAAAACGCTGCGCTATTACGAAGCCATCGGGCTGCTGCCACCCCCGGATCGGGCCCCGAACGGCTACCGAGACTACCCCGAAGCGATGCTCTGGCGACTCGATTTCATCCGTCGAGGCCAACGCGCGGGACTGTCCCTGGCCCACATCGGTGAGATTCTGCGGATGCGCGATACCGGCCAGCCGCCTTGCGCCCACGTCGACGCGCTGCTGGCCAACCGTCTGACCGAGCTCGACCAGCAGATCGCTGACCTCATCCAATTACGCCAGACCGTCACTGCCCTGCACCACACCAGCCGCGCAACGGACCCCGCCACGTGCCACGCCGAGGCCATCTGCACCAACCTCTGACCGCCAGAGCTGATGACTGCAAGAACTGTTCAACCGCTGTGGCTTAGAGACCGAAGGCTCCGCCGCTGATGAGGATCACAACGCCCAGCCCAATGAGGACTGCTGGAAACAGAATGTGTTCCCACCGTTCCAGGGCTTCGGCGATAGGTTTCCTGGACGTAATCCATCGAGCCACAAACACCAGGACGGCGACGAGGAGTAAGAAGACGATGCAGTAGGCCAGGATTGTGCTCCAGCTAACACTGACGAACACTGGCACATAGACCCCGATATTGTCGCCACCATTGGCGAAGGTCACCGCGGCCACGGTCCAGACCGAGACTCGCTTGCCTTCCAGCTGTGCTGCGTCGTCATCGTCGTCGTCGCGATTGCGCCACGCCTGCCATGTTGCCCATAGGCCTAGCCCCAGTGGGATCAGGCCAAAATAAGGCAGCACTTGGTCAGGTAGCAGCGCTTGGGCGCCCAGGACCGCAAGCACGGCAGCCCCGAGAATGCCGAGGAATCCGAGATATTGTCCCAGCAGGATACGGCGGGTGGTGCCGGGTTGTCCTTGGCCTCGGCCGAAGAACAACGACAAGATAATGATGTCGTCGATATTGGTGGCGATGAACAGCCCAACTGCTTGCGCAATGGAGGACAGGATCACGCACTCACCTCCGCAACGTCACTACAGTCCCCCACAGTGCAGGCCGGGTCGATGCACGGTGCGGCCTCATCGACGGCCAGGGTCGTGTCCACCAGCGCCGTCAGTGCCCGAGTCAGGTGTGGGTCGGCGATCTCATAGCGCGTCTGGCGTCCCTGGTGGTGCGCCACCACAATCCCACAGTCCCGCAGACAGGCCAGATGGTTTGACACGTTCGACCGCGTCAGCTCAAGGTTCTGGGCGAGTACCGCCGGATACTCTGGCCCACGCAACAGGGTCAACAGGATGCGGGACCGCGTGGGGTCAGCCATGGCTCGACCCAAGCGGTTCATCACATCAATACGTGCATCATTCGTCAGCATGCGCTGAACTATACAGCAGTGACTGAATAGTTCTTCTGGGTTTTACGAGAAGTGGAGTAGATCGATGCTCACCCTAAAGAATTTCCACCACGACAACAGTTGAGTACTGTCAAAGAGGGTATAGACGCGTTTACGTGACAGTGCAGTAAACGCGCCTATAGCTCAGAGGTTGCGGAAGACGAGGACGCCGCCGTCCTCGGCGACGTAGCTGCCGGACCGCACCCAGCCGAAGAGGGCTTCCTGCTGGTGCTCGGGCACCGAGGTGAGGATGCGGCCCTACTGGGCCGCGGTCATGGGGTCCATCTCGCCGGTGACAGGGATGCCCTCGTGGTCCATCACCCAGAGTTCCTCGTGGTCGGTCGCGTGACCGTGCAGCTGGGCAGGGGTGACCTCGTCGCAGTCCTCGGCGTCGTACCACTGCCCGACGAGACCACCTTCGTTATGGCACGCGAGACAGCCAAGCCCTGCGCGGGGCTCGGTGTGGCGGATGATCCGGGCGCTGGTCGTCATGGGGTCCTCCTCGTCCGCGAGCAGGCTGATCGCCTACTCCTCAGGAGGTCTCCCGGCCACGCCTGGCGTGGCGTGTCAGCGGCCGCTGTGCCGCCTCGACGACACAACCGTCATGAAGCTAAGTGCTCGTAGCGCAAGTCGATCACGCCGGTCCCGAGTTCAATGGTCGAGGTCCGCGCCGCCATCGCAGCCAGCGTGGGGAACGGCGCTGAAAACATCGACTGAAAATGATGCGAGCGAATCCAGGCGGCATCCAGCCCAACCTGCTCGCCAGCGACAGTCATCTCAATCTGGTCGTGCAGGGCTTGGCGCGCGCCACCAGTCCCGTTTTGTCCTTGGGACCAGTGTCCAAAGTTCAGAAACCCGAGTTTCTTCTTCATGCTCGGTTCAACAATTGATCATCGGGCTTCATTCCAGGTGATTATTCCAAGTGATGTTGCTTGCTTTACGCACTGTGGACCGCCTGCGGTGGTCCCTGCCGGCCAGGATCTGGGATAATTGAGCAATCATGACAACTACTGTGACTTCTTCTGTGCGAGAACAGCGCATCGCGACTGGTACCGCAGATCACGGCCGTCCGCACCACACCACGGAGAAAACCACCCTGGCGTTGCCCCCATTGCAGATCGGACCGTTGACCATTCCGGTCCCGGTGGTGTTGGCACCGATGGCCGGGATCACCAATACCGCGTTTCGTCGTCTGTGCCGCGAGTACGGTGGCGGGCTCTACGTCAACGAAATGGTGACCGCCCGTGCCTTGGTAGAACGCAAACCGGAGTCGATGCGGATTATCTCCCACGACCCCGATGAGGTACCGCGGTCCGTGCAACTGTACTCCGTGGACCCGGTCACCACTCGCGCTGCTGTGCGCATGCTGGTCGAAGAAGATCACACCGACCATATCGATTTGAACTTTGGCTGCCCCGTCCCGAAGGTCACCCGCAACGGCGGGGGATCGGCGCTACCGTGGAAGATCGATCTGTTCACCTCCATCGTCAAGGGCGCCGTGGACGAAGCCGGCGATATTCCGGTCACGATCAAAATGCGTCGCGGGATCGACGAGGAGCACCTCACCGCCCTGGAAGCGGCCCGTCGGGCTGTGGATCTGGGGGTCTCGGCGATTGCACTCCACGGGCGCACCATGCGCCAGCACTACTCCGGTCAGGCCAACTGGGACTCCATTGCCGAACTGAAAGCAACCGTCAGCGAGGTTCCGGTGCTGGGCAATGGTGATATCTGGTCTGCCGAAGATGCCATCGCGATGGTCGAATACACCGGTGTCGACGGGGTGGTCGTCGGTCGCGGGTGCCAGGGCCGCCCCTGGTTGTTTGGGGATTTGCAGAATGCCTTCACCGGATCTGAAGAGCGGTTCCGGCCCGGACTGGGCACCGTTGCCGATGCGCTCTACCGCCACGGCGAACTACTGGTCGACACCTACGCAGATGAGCTCAAGGCAATGCGCGATATCCGCAAACACGTCTCCTGGTATTTCAAGGGCTACCCGGTCGGCGGAGAAATTCGACGCTCGATGGTTACCGTGGAGACCCTGGACCAGTTGCGTGAGCTCCTGGACACCCTGGACCGGTCGATCCCGTACCCCGGTGCGGACGCTGAGGGGCCCCGCGGTCGAGCCGGTGGCCCGAAGAAACCCCACCTGCCCGACGGTTGGCTGGACTCGCAAGAACTCAATACCGAACAGCAGGCGATGATCCACGCTGCAGAATTGGATATCTCCGGTGGTTAGACAGCAACCCCTCTTCGGCCCCGAAGACCGTCCACCCTATGCCGGCCAAGCGGTACAGACACCCGGGTATACCGATTGGGACCGACAACGCTGGTTAGCTGAACCGCCGAAGTCCTCCTACCGCTCCGACTATGAGCGTGACCGGGCTCGCGTGGTGCACTCGGCGGCACTGCGTCGGCTGTCGGCCAAAACCCAGGTGCTCTCACCCGGAGATGATGATTTCACTCGCACCCGGTTGACGCACTCACTGGAGGTTTCACAAGTGGGACGCGAGCTGGGCCGCTCGTTGGGATGTGACCCTGATGTGGTCGATACCGCCTGCCTGTCACATGATCTCGGACACCCACCGTTCGGACACAACGGCGAAAAAGCCCTGGACACACTGTCTCAGCACATCGGCGGATTCGAGGGCAACGCCCAAACCCTACGGTTGCTGGCCCGATTGGAGCCCAAAAAATCCTTCGCAGACGGTACCTCTGCCGGGCTGAACCTCACCCGGGCCAGCCTGGATGCCGCTTGCAAATACCCCTGGACCCGTCAACCCGGTGTGCGGAAATTTGGGGTCTATGAAGACGATCTGCCAGTGTTCACCTGGTTCCGCCAAGGTCTGACCGGCACCAGGAAATCCATGGAAGCCCAAGTCATGGATCTCGCCGATGATATTTCCTACTCGGTGCACGACATCGAAGACGGGGTGGTCTCCGGGCACTTCCAACTGCATTGGCTCAAAGACCCCGAACAGCGCGCCCGTGCGGTGTCCACAATCCAGGCCTGGTACCTGCCCGACACCGATGAAGCCACCATCGAGGCTGGGCTCGACCGGCTGGAACACGCACCAGAATGGGTCGGTCGGATCGACGGGTCCCGCCAAGCCCGCTCACAGCTCAAGGACATGACCTCCCAACTCATTGGGCGATTCTGCACCTCAGCGTTCAACGCCACCCGTGAGGTCTACGGCAATGACCACCTCACCCGACACAACGCCAACGTGGTGGTTCCCGAAGACACCGAGGTCGAAATCGCGGTCATGAAAGGAATCGCGGCCACCTACGTGATGGAGTCCGAAGAACGGCAACCGTTTTACGCCCGGCAACGCGAGATCCTGAGTGAATTGGTCGAGCTCTTGGCTGAGAACGACGACCGCTATTTGGAGCCGATCTATGCCCGCGACTGGCAGCGGGCCGACGACGCCGGCAAATTCCGAGCTGTCATCGATCAGGTGGCATCACTGAGCGACTACGCGGCGCTACAGTGGCACGGCAATCTGGTGGCGGGTAACGCCGAACCCACTCGCATTAACTAGTGGTTTCTTTAAACTACTCGGCTCCGCAGCATGGTCTAAGCATGGTCTAGTCGCGGGCCGGAACCAGCTGTGGCATGACCTCAGCTGCTGGCGCTCGCAGAATAATATCGGCCATTTCCGACAGCTCGGTTGGGGCCGGGTTGATTTCGATCAGCGTCGCCCGTGAGGCCGCCAACGGCAAAGATGCTGCTGGTTGCACCACCGAGGATGTTCCCACAGAGATGACGGCGTCGGCCTGTTGCATGGCGGTCAGAGCGTCCGTGAAATCTTGCTGGGGGAGCACCTCGCCGAACATCACAACGTCGGGGCGTAAATACCCGGTACAGATCTCACACTCGAGAGGCTGGGCGAGTCGCTCGGGATCAGTTGGTGCCTGGGTGATTTGCTGTTGGGCCAGGATCTGCTCCAAAGAAAACGGCGAGGGACGCTGACAGTCATGGCACCGGAATGTGGCGATTTGGCCGTGTAAGTGCGACAGAACCGTGGCACCCCCGCGTTCGTGGAGGTCATCAACGTTTTGGGTGATGACCCGAACATCGTGGAGCCGGCGTTGCATTTCGGCCACGGCTTCGTGGGCGGGATTCGGAGTAGCCTGGCGCATGGTCACTGCCTGATGCATCATCCACGTCCATACCAGCTCCGGGTTGTAGTACATGGCCTCAACGGTGGCTAATTCTTGGGGGTCCCACTTCTCCCACAGGCCTTCCAATGGCTCACGGTAGGTGGACAGGCCGGATTCCTTGGAGATACCGGCACCGGAGAAAACGACAATGTGCTCGGCATCGGCCAGGACTTCACGTGTTTTTTCCATGACTAATTCTTGCACCTCTCCATGCTATCCACAGATGCTCAGCCGGTGGAGAACGCTGTCGGTCGTTGCTCCTAGACTGGTGCTATGGCAGGACTGATTAAGCGCGACACCATCGATGCGGTACGGCAAGCCACGGACTTGAAAGCCGTGGTGGAAGACTATGTCACGCTCAAGTCCGCCGGTGTGGGATCCTTCAAAGGCTTGTGCCCTTTCCATGACGAGCGGACTCCGTCATTCCACGTGCGGCCATCGGTGGGCACCTACCATTGTTTCGGATGTGAAGCCTCCGGGGATGTCTTTAGTTTCCTCATGGAGTTGGAACACACCTCATTTACCGAAACGGTGGAAGCGTTAGCGGCTAAAGCTGGCATCGAAGTCGCCTATCAGGACGGTCAGGGTCCAGACCGCCGCGAGGTTGGACAGCGCCAGCGTCTGTTGGAAGCCCACAAGATTGCCGACGAGTTCTATCAGAAAACCCTGCAAACATCCCAGGCAACATTGGGACAGCAATTCCTCCAATCCCGGGAATTCACGGCTGAGGATGCCCAACGTTTCGGGGTTGGCTACGCCCCGGCCGGGTGGTCGAATCTGCTCGACCACTTGCACCGCCACGGATTTACCGACCAGGAATTGAAAGCCACCGGGCTGTTCTCAGAAGGACGTCGCGGTCTGTATGACCGGTTCAGAGATCGGCTGACCTGGCCGATCCGGGATCTGACCGGCGCCACCATTGGATTCGGGGCGAGGAAAATGTCAGACGAAGACCCCGGACCGAAATATCTGAATACTCCGGAGACTGCGTTGTATAAGAAGTCCCAAGTTCTCTACGGGCTGGATATCGCCAAACGCCAGATCTCTCAGCACCGTCAGCTCGTAGTGGTGGAGGGCTACACCGATGTGATGGCAGCTCACCTTGCCGGCGTGGACACCGCTGTCGCCACTTGTGGAACCGCATTCGGGTCGGGCCATACCAAAATTGTGCGCCGGCTGATCAGCGATGACCGCAGTGGCGCCGAAGTGATCTTCACGTTTGACGGCGATGAAGCCGGTCAGAAAGCAGCGTTGCGGGCCTTTGAAGAAGACCAACAGTTTCAAGCTCGCACTTTCGTGGCCGTAGAACCCTCGGGTATGGATCCTTGTGACCTGCGTGTTAACAAAGGAGACCACGCTCTGCGGGAGCTCATTGACTCGAAGCGGCCATTATTCGAATTTGCCCTCAACACGACGCTGAAGCGGTTTGATCTTCAGAGCGTGGAGGGCCGTTCCCAAGCATTGCGAGCCACAGCCCCCATTCTGGCTGGCATTAAAGATCCCATCATGAAAAAGGAGTATGCTCGAGATCTTGCCGGAAAACTGGGGCTGGAACTCACCGATGTCGACCAAGCGGTTCGTACCGAAGAACGTCGCCTCCAACAACACCAAAAAGAACACTCGGCCAGAGTATCCCAGTCGGGGCAACAACGGCAGGTAGGTGAGAACCTCCCGGTGGCAAGTCACCCCGATCTTAGGGATCCTGTGGCCAGAATGGAAAAAGGCGCGCTAGAGGTCTTGCTCCAGTACCCGGAGGTGCTCTCCCAAGAGCAGTGGGAAGCGTTCTACTCCTCTGTCTTCAGAGTGCCGGTCTTCGCAGCGATCCAGGCGGCCATCATTACCACAGGTTCAACGACCGAGAGTTTGAACGGGTGGGTTGAAAAAGTCTCTGAGGAAGTGCCCGCTGCCTTGCGTCCCATGGTCGCTGAGCTGGCCGTGACAGCCTTACCTGCAACGAATGAACATGATGTCGTTCTCTACTGTCGCGACATCATGAACAGTCTGTTTGAATTACAGATCACCCGTCGCAAAGCTGACCTGCTAGCCCAGCTAAATCGAGTGGGCGACAACGACGACGAGTTCCTGAAAATCAATCAGGAACTGATGCAACTCGAACAGCGTCGCCGGGCCATCAGAGGCCACTAAGACCCCCAGCCTCACAGATCAGCCGATGTCACCTCGATTTCACACTTCGGATTTCTTCTGCTAAAGTGATTATCCGTCGCTTTCCTCCATAGCTCAACGGCAGAGCATTCGACTGTTAATCGAAGGGTTGCTGGTTCGAATCCAGCTGGGGGAGCTGTGAAGAAACGTCCCCGTTCGGAACTCCCGGGCGGGGACGTTTTGCGTTAAAGGTTCCCTCCCCCAGTAACTGGGCACAACCAATGCCAGAAGCAACTACCAGCATCCTGCAACCGTCTGAGACGGTATCTGGTGGGTTGAGACTGAACAAGGTGGGCTCGTGCGCCATAGCTGTTTTTATCTCGAGTTTTCAGGGGGCGGGCGAGGTATTCGGCCACCCACGATGGCGTGCCTTCTCACGAGGTCGTTATCGGGGTGCGGACGCCTCTGGCCCGAGGCCAAGCCAGGTCGATTTGAGTAGTACCTCACAGTGCTGACAATAACCATCCGTAGCACGGTAGCAGGAACTAGAATCAGACGTCATCGAGGTCCGTGGAATCGTGTGGTTCAGTGCCCCTGATTCTTCAGGACCTCGAAGTCTCTCAGGATACAAATACACCCACTGCGAAACCCGATCTCGCCTCACACCCATTCCGAAGAGCGGCGTTTCGTCATGGCATAGAGGAGTTATATAATGACGCGTCGATATGCGAAACCGTGGAAGGCGGGGCCGTTTGACGTTCGGCTGCCCTTCTTGCACTACCGATTTGAATGGCGAGACTACACGCAGGGTCTCGTAATGTGTGCGGTTGACCTCTCCGCCATTCCGTTGATGACCGAGCTGCTCGAAATGCCGTTTGAGGCTGCGCTTGCGATCGTGATTCTCAACGGCTTGCTCTACCTCACCCATCACATGCTGGGTGACCCGGTCGTCCCTGGCTGGATCACCCCAGCGATTCCACTGTTGGCGCTATATCTTGAATCATTCCCAGTGGAACAGCGGGTCCATGCGCTGGTTTCGTTCCAGCTGGTGTTGGGGGTGCTGTCGCTGACGCTGGGTGTCACGGGGCTCGCCTCAAAGGTGGTGCGATTCGTGCCGAACGCACTGCGCGCCGGCATCGTCGTCGGTGCTGGACTGGCAGCCGTGCAGGGAGTCTTCTCCGCGGGCGGGCAATTTGAGGACTTCCCTTGGACGATCACCATCTGCGTCGGTATCGCATTTTTCTTGTTGTACTCAAAACACTTCCAGATGTGGCAACGTAAATCTGGGGTCCTGGCTTTCATCGGTAGCCTCGGCATTCTGCCCGCCATGCTCCTGGCTGTGGTTATCGCTCCGCTGTTTAACGAAGTACCTTGGCCTGACGTCGAGTGGGGTTTCAGCACCCCTGATTTCCACACGCTAATCACTGAATACACGGTGTTTGGTCTGGGTGTGCCACCGATCGGGATGTTCCTGACCGCAATTCCCACGGTGCTGGCTGCCTACATCGTCGTTTTCGGCGATGTCCTGCAGGCACGCGCTGTGCTGGACGAAGCAAACGTGGTGCGCACCGATGAGAACGTTCGCTATAACCCCAACCGTGGGCACCTGATTTTCGGTGGTCGAAACGTTTTGATGAGTATCTTCGGGCCCGACACCGCGATGTGTGGTCCGCTTTGGGCTGCCATGCACGTGACAACTTCGGAGCGGTACAAGAAGGGCCCGAAGGCGATGCAATCGATTTTCAGCGGGGCGGGTTCGTTCCGGTTGGGAACGAATACGGGTCTTTGGCTCTTGCCGATCGTGACGTTGATGGAGCCGGTGCTCGGGGTCGCACTGGCACTGACCCTGCTGGTGCAGGGCTTTGTGTCAATTCGAGTTGGTATTACCGAGGCACGCTCGAAAACCGACCTTGGTATCGCTGGAGTGACCGCAGCAATTCTTGCCACCATGGGAGCAAGCTGGGGCTTTGTGGCAGGTATCATTCTGTGCCTGCTCATCTACACGAAGGACTTCTTCAAGGGAGAAGATGACGGTCTCTTTGCGGAGCCTTCGCCCCATGATGCCTCGGACGAGTTTGCTGCTGAACAGCAGCAGGCCAGCACTGAGGCAGGGGAACCTGGTCAGACTGAGACTAAGCGGGCATCGGAGGATGGTTCGGGACCAGACGGCCGTTAAATGAACACGGAGAAAGCGCCCGCCCGTGAGTGGTGGGCGCTTTCTCGCGCGTCGAACCTGCGTCTGCTTCAGCCGGAGGCCAATACAACGACAATGAAACGTCCTCGTCCGGAGCACTGGAACGAGGACGTTTCAGGTCGAAATTTTCTGGTGCTTGCTTCGTGGCGATCTCGGACGTGGACTGGGCAGTGTCATCGGTCTCTCATCAGGGCCCCGATAAGTCCGGAACGGCACGCTGTGATCAAGATCCATCCGGCTGAGTAGAGGACAGCATGGCCCCATGCCGGATATTCAGCACCGGTTGAATAGATGATGGTGAATCCTGCCAAGAAAAACAATCCCAGTTGAAGCAGAGTCAACAGCGTCGAGATAGGGCGAGTCCCCAACAGTGCAAAGAGCGTGATGGCCCCCAAAATGACCAACGCGATGAACGGTCCCATGGTGATCACTTCCTTGTGGTAGCGGTCGGTATCGGTAATGAACCGTTGGTCCTTCCATTCGTACGGAAAACCACGGACAACATAAAGTTGTGGGCGACATCTCACCCTGAAATTTTGAGATCGGTGTCGATCATCGCGACATTCGTATCACAATGGGGCCGGTCCGGACGGCATCATGCCTCGGGCCCCTCCTGACTACCGAGGCGAGGCCCGACGAGAACCAGACAGGGCGGGTGCTTCAGGGACGCCGCGTCAGTCTTGTTGCGACTGTCGCTCGTCCACCATATCGCTCAAGGTTTCTTCCAGTGGACGAGGCTCGAACCCCAGCTCACGGCGGGCCTTGGCATTTTTGAAACGGTTTCCTGAGCTCAGGGTATAGAGAGAATACTTAGTAAATAGCGGGGGCCGTCCGAAGAGACGCGCGACACCTTCGACCGGCACCGCTGCTGCCCGAGCCACCCACAACGGCAATGTCAGGGGGTCACGTCGATCGACCAAGTTGGTGACAATCCGTCCGAGTTGACGCAGGCTCACGTAGCCACCGGTTGCCAGATAGGGTCCCGAACCGGTGCGACAGGCTTTGACCACGCAAACGGCCACGTCACGCACGTCGACCATGTCATAGCCACCTTTGACCACCACTCCCAGTTCTCCATCCACCAGGCGCTGCACCAGTGTCGTCAGGTTTGTTGCCCCGGGATCGTTCGGGCCTAACAGCCCTGAAGGATGAATGATGACCCGATCGACGTCATCAGCTTCCATGACAAGGGCCGCTGCCTCAGCCTTGGTTTTGGCATACCCCCCGAAGACGGTGTCGGGGTCGAACGACTCCGGTTCTTCCATCACGACGCCGGTCGGAGCCTCGGTGAGGGCATGAACAGACGACACATACACCAGACGAGCCTGGTGACGACGCGCCGCTTCCAGGATATTGGCGGTGCCTTCGACGTTGACGGCTCGTACCTGCGGTTTCACCTGGTCTTCAATAGTCACCATCGCTGCGCAGTGGACGATGACATCGCAGGGCCCGATGGTTTGCTCCACGTCCTGGGCATCGGTGATATCGCAATCGTTGGCATCCGCTAGCGCGGTGACTTTTTCCCCGGCTGCTTCCAGCTGGGAAACGACGTGGCTACCGAGGAAACCCCCGGCGCCGGTAACAGTAACGTGGAGAGGCTGATTCATAAGTTGAAGCTTACCCGATACTCGCTCTGACTACGATTTTTCCCGTCACATATCGGCATTTATCGTGCCAAACATACCGTCGAGTAGTCAGGTAGTTCGAGATAATGCTTGGGGATAGATAGCTCGTGAGGTGATACCACCGGCGCTGATGTCTCGTGTGCCGGGCGGCGATTCAGCCCGAGACTCCTCCGGGAAGGTTGGTCAGTGTGACCCCGTGTGCTTGTGCGAGTGATGAGTAGGCCTCAACAAACCGCTGACTGCGTTTGCCAGAAGCGCAGTACGCGACGATGTCTGCTTCGCCGTGACGGGAGAATAGATCTCGGACCTGCGGGGCATCTTGTTCAAGTGTGCCGTCTGGCAAAGTTAACTCCGACATTGCCAGGTGGCTGGAGCGACTGTGTGGTCCTAGCGCTGCGAGATTGTCCAGCAAGGTTTCGTGGTATTCGCGCACGTCCAGCGCGACAGCGTCTCCTTGCGAAATGCGGTCCAGCAGTCGCCGGCGTTCAGAGGGGGCCCGGGTGTGGGCATCGCCGTCCGGGCACGCAGTTTTTGATCTGCAGGTGCTTGGGGTTGTACCAAGCTGTGCTGGTGTGACTGGCTTGCGCTGCGGATCTGCCATCACGTTAAAGGTGCTGGTGGTGGCGTTCAATGCGTCATAGGACAGTACGGAGCCGAGCAGTGGGTGACCGATGCCGGTGAGCACCTTAATGACCTCGGTTGCGGCTAAAGAACCCATGACTGCTGTGGTTGCTCCTAAAACACCGGCAGAAGCACAATCCGGTATGGCGTCTCCACTTGGTTGGTTTGGAAAGAGATCCCTCAGACCTACTTTTCCCGTCTGAAAGACGGAAAGCTGTCCGCTGTATCGTAGTACTGTCGCCCAGACAAGCGGGGTGCCGGTGATCTCGGCTGCATCGGCGACCAAGTACTTGGTGGCAAAAGTATCGGAACCATCCAGTACGACATCGACGTGCGCCAAAGCATCGAGAATATTCTCCGCAGTGAGACGCTCACGATGTTCTTCTACTCTGATGTCCGGTTGCAAACGACGGAGCTGTTCGGCAGCGACGGTGACTTTTGGTCGGCCCGTGTCGGCTGTGCTGAACAATATCTGCCGGTGCAAGTTGGTGATATCGACGGTGTCGTCGTCATACAGCACGATGGTGCCGACCCCGACTGCTGCCAGCGATTGCATAGCGGGGCTACCGAGTCCGCCAGCACCTACAACGAGCACCTTAGCGTCATGAAGGCGTTGTTGCTCGGCGGGCCCGAAATCGGGAAGATTCAGGTGGCGAGCGGTGCGTCGTTGCTCCTGAACTGGCAGACTACGAAAAGGCTGGGGACTGTGCTCGGTCATCACACTAGAGCACCTCTTGTGCCCAGTTCTCATCCCACCGGGCAAGGCCTTCGAAGGTCGAACTAGCCAGAGCGCCTTCGGCATGGTTGCGGAGGGGGATCCGGCCGGCCTCCCGGGCCAGGCGGCCGGATTCCACCGCACGTTTCATAGCTTGTGCCATCGTCACCGGATCTTGGGAACGATTGATAGCGCTGGCTAAGAGCACACCGCTACAGCCAAGTTCCATGGCCAGCGTTGCATCTGAGGCGGTGCCTACACCTGCATCCAGAATGATCGGAACCTGGGCCCGGGCACAGATCAGCTCAATATTATGGGGGTTAAGAACTCCCAGCCCTGTTCCAATGGGAGACCCGAGCGGCATTACCGCAGTGGCTCCGGCGTCCTCGAGTCGTTTGGCCGCCACGGGGTCATCACTGGTGTAGGCCAGAACCTCAAACCCATCAGCCACGAGCATCTCGCAGGTGTCGACCAGCTCGACAACATCCGGTAGCAACGTGCGATCATCGGCAATCACTTCGAGCTTTACCCAGTTCGTCCCTAAAGCCTCACGTGCCAGCTGAGCGGTAAGGATTGCGTCTTTAGCCGTGCGACATCCGGCAGTATTGGGCAACACCGCAATACCGAGTCGTTCCAATAACGCAAAGACGCTCTCGCCGCGGTTGCTTGACGGAGTATCGGCGCTGTGTGACGTGCGATAACGACGCATAGCAACTGTGGTCAGCTCTGTGCCACTGGCGACCAAGGATTTTTCTAACAGCTCGTGGCTCGTCGCACCGCCGGTCCCCATGATCAACCGGGAGTTAAAAGACCGTCCTGCAATCTCCAACATGTGCTTAACCACCTTGCACGGCAACGAGTAGGTCGATGTCGTCACCATCGCTGACTTGCTGTGATTCCCATTGGCTCCGCGGGACAACAGTGCGATTAAGTGCGACCGCGATGCCTTGTGCATCCGCTGTAGCTGCGGCAGTTGCCCCGGATGAAGACGTTTCGTGGTGCACAATATCCGCGATGCTCAGCGGAGTAGTGCTGGTGCGTTGTTCCTCGTTGACCGTATACAACACGGGCATACTCTCCTTTACAGGTACCGTTCCAAGGCACAGGCACTGATGTCGATGCCTACCTTATCCGTTGCGTCGTTCCGTCCAAATTGTGAAGTGTCTTGGGTTAACCCTAGGGCCACGTTGGCCTGTCCGGCGAGCGCAGAGAGTAAAACCCCGTGGCGGAAATAGCCGGTCGAAATGACCACGTTGGACCCGATCTTGCCCAGCAGCGGGAGATCGTCCGGGGTGGCCGGTCGAGCCCCAGCGAGGGCCTCGATAAATTCGCACTCCTCCAGCCCCGGTACGATACGAATCGCATCCCGCAACAGCGTATACACCCCATCGACGCCGGCACGGGTGCGCTGATCTTCTCGGCTGGTGGCGCCCACGGCAATGGTGTGATCGGTGCGCGGAATGACGTAAATAGGGCGGTCCTCGACGAAACCGCGAATGACGCGATCAACTGGGGCCGGCTGGTCGTTTGGAACCGCCAAACGCACTAGGTCGCCCCAAACCGGGCGCAACGGCAAGACGGGCACACCGGCGATATGCTGGGCGCCTAGGCCATTGCAGACATAGACGCTCCCACTGACCTCGACGACATCATTGGTGGCCAGGCGCACCGCGGTACAGCGCGCCGAGTCAAAGGTCAGTGCCGTTGCCCGTTGCTTTATCAGTCGCACCCCGGCTTGTTGGAGTACCTGAAGCGATGCCACACAAAACAATCGTGGATTGACCTGGTGATCTCCCGGGATTTCCACTGCCCCCGCCAACTGCGGGGAAAGTCCCGGCTCTAAGGTCCGGGCCTGACGTGTGGTGATGCGGCGGACGTCCATGCCGTGGTGGGTCTGATGCGCGTGGAGCTCAGATACGTGGGTCGCATCGGCCCGATCAGCGGCGACAACTAGCGTGGATTCGGACCGATATCCTGTCGGCAGTGTGGTGCGTTCCCGGATCCAGTCCACCACCTGTGGCCAGAGTTCAGCCGAACGCACCATGAGCGGATACAGCATTTCTTGTCCATATTGGACCTCCGCCACCGGGGCGAGCATGCCTCCAGCCACGCGGGAGGCACCACTGATGGGGTGGGCGTCGACGAGCGCGATGTCTTGAGCGGGAACCCCGTGGCGTAACAACTCGATTGCGGTTGTCAGCCCAATAATGCCGGCACCAATGATCAGGTGCCCAACGGGGGAGACAAGGCGGGTAGCGGAGGCGTTCGTGGTCATCGGGTGATCCCCCGGGTTGCAAAGGCCTGGTTGACTTCCTGAGCAACGGCCGTGGGGTCTTCAGCTTGCATGAAGCCTCGTACAATAGCGACACCGGCGACCCCCGTGGCGGCCAAATCGCCCGCATCCTCGGCGCGCACGCTACCGATGGCTACCACCGGAACTCGGCAGGCCTCGACGAGGGCGGGATACCCCTCTAGTCCTAAGGGCTCGCGTCCGGAGTCCTTGGTAGGTGTTGGGCGAAACGGTCCAGCGCCCACATAGTCAATGACATCGGCATACTCGTTGGCTTGTTCAACCAGTGGCAATGTGCCGGTGGTTAGTCCGATGATGGCTTGAGGCCCCAAGACCCGCCGGGCGAGTCTGGGGTCCAAATCATCTTGGCCTAGGTGTACTCCGTGAACAAGGTGGTCTGGCATCAGCGCGACTGCGACATCGACGCGATCATCGATGACCACCTTGGTCTGCGGGTTGACCTCTTCGACCGCAACTGCAATGTTGACCGAAAGCCGGGTTAGGGCACGGACGCTAATCGGCTTACTCCGAACCTGTACGATGCCCGCGCCACCGGCAACCGCGCGCCGAGCAATATCCACGATCGCTTCTATTTCAGCTTCATCTGGCTCGGGAGTGGGGTGGGGCACGGTTCGTCCGGTCACGAAGTAGCACTCCAGGAAGCTCTCGTTCGGGTGTTTGCTTTGATCCAACCGCTCGTTCCTTCAGATCGATCCGGATGTCGCTGCCCCACACGACTGTGGTCTCAGACACTTTAGCGACTACCGCAACGGATCAGCGCGGAGCAAGGGACGGACTGGCTGATGACGATACGGTGTCACCTCGAGGTAATACTCTACGCTGAGCCCGGCACACGAGAACACTCTGTGATGAATCCGGCTCTAACCGAAGAAGAGATGCGAGGGGTTGACAGCAAACGATCCCTGTGGCGTTATGTCAACCAAGAAGTTATTCGGATATGTCATGTTTTTGAGATGACAGAGAACTCGGAGAGGAAGTGATGATGATGAACCAACCCAGGATCGAACCAGAACCGAGGATGAACCAACCCAGGATCGAACCAGAACTGCTGTGGGAGGAACGGTTCGGGGATCCGCTCGTGATGCAACGCAAACACGATCGGTGGCAGGCCCAGCAGGACGCGTGGGACGAGGATCCCAACGTGTGGCAGAACCCGTTGGAGGAGACCCCGTATCTGCAGTCTCTGGTGGAGATGTACGACGAGGAGACAGTGGACGGGGAGTTTCCGTCGGTGCTGGATCGGGCACTGGAACTTCCGAGGTTTCAGGACGTGACCGAGGAATTCAAGAACTATCTGAAGGCGATCGTGATCAGCCACAAAGTGCAGTTGCGTCGGGAACGAGTGCGACCGTTCAAGCTGGAAGAGATGGAGAGACAGAGCTTGAAGTGGCAGAAGGAGACGATGATGCAGTTGGACGTGTTGATGCGTCGGGCGTTCGACTGGATGAAGTCTCAGGGGATGGACCCGATGCCGGGCCACGAGACGATGCCAGTAGTGATGAACGAGCAGATGTATCAGAGAGCACTACAGCGTCAGAAGGAACACCAACAGGCCTCACCGAGTAACAGAGCAGGCCACACAGAGTCAGAGAGCAGAAGAACACTGCCGAAGAAACCTGGGGCGGATGGTAGCTAATGAAGTCGGTATCGCGTGAGTCCTGTACGCGGAGCTCGTTCTGAACTGTTCCGCTGACCTGATTGGTATATTCGCCCTTGATGTTGCTCCTCGTGATTGGTGGCCTCGCGCTCTTAGACTCCACGGCTTTCGGGACACTGCTCATTCCGGTGTGGTTGACGATGGCACCGGGACAATTCCGCTTTGGTCGTATTGCGACCTACCTAGCTGTCGTGGCGCTGAGTTACTACGCGATTGGTCTGGCCCTCCTATTAGGTGCTGACGCTCTGTTTGCTCGGTACCGGTCAGTATTTGAATCGGAGGGGTTCTCTTGGATTCTGGTGTTCATCGGGGCCCTGGCTGTCATGATTGGGGTGTTTCTGATGTGGCGTGATCGCCGAAGAAACCGCGTCCGGAAGGCGCCGAAGCGAGGCCCAGGCGTCTTGCGGAGAATCAGAGACCACATCATGCAGTCCGAGAGTTCGGGGTTGAAATCGGCGTCCTTAATGACAAGCCTCGCTCTGACAGCAGTGGTGTTGGAGGTGGCCACCATGCTTCCCTATCTGGCGGCGATCGGCATCTTGGTCGCTCAGGAGCTGAGTCTGTGGCAATCGGCTAGTCTGCTGGCCCTGTATTGTGTGGTGATGATTATGCCAGCCTTACTGCTGGCGCTGGGGCGGTGTTTTTTCCCGAAGACAGTCTCCGGGCCCCTGACGACGCTCGACGAGTTACTTTCTGAACAGGCGACATCCTCCAGCGCGGGATTTACCGCAATTTTCGGTGTCGTTATCGCAGGAATTGGTATCTTTGAGCTGCTTTAGCGCCAGATTTCGCCACAGGTGAGCGGTGGAGGCAAGCGTGCCGTTTGTGTGAGGAGGTTGACATTTCCTGAACAGTGTTCAAGGATTGAACAGTGTTCAACTACGGATTACTCGCAGACCGCGTTGAAAACGGTGAAGTCATTTCCGCTGACGACGCGATGGAAATTTTGACCAGTCCAGATACTGACTTGATGGAGCTCGTCAGCGCTACGAGTCGCTTGCGCAGAAAGTACTTTGGCAACCAGGTCAAGGTTAACTACCTAGTGAACCTGAAGTCTGGTCTGTGCCCTGAAGACTGTGGTTATTGCTCACAGCGCTTGGGGTCAGATACCGAGATTCTCAAGTACTCCTGGCTTGATGCTGATGAAGCACGGCGACAAGCTGAATTCGGGCTCGCCGGTGGAGCCTCGCGCGTGTGCTTGGTGGCCTCCGGACGCGGGCCTTCGAATCGGGACATTAATAAGGTCTCTGGGATGGTAGAGGACATCAAATCGGCCAATCCCGGTGTTGAGGTGTGTGCCTGCTTGGGCTTCCTCAAAGACGGGCAGGCGGAACGATTGAAAGAAGCAGGAGTAGATGCCTATAACCACAACCTCAATACCGCTGAGTCACATTACGGCAATATCTGCACCACTCATACCTTTGCTGACCGCGTTGATACTGTCGGTAAGGCCCGAAATGCTGGATTGTCACCGTGCTCGGGTCTGATTGTGGGTATGGGCGAAACCAATGAGCAGATCATTGAAACCATTGAGTCGCTCCGGGACGTCGACTCAGACTCGATTCCGGTCAACTTCCTGATCCCTTTTGAGGGCACCCCTCTTGCGGGGACCAATTATCTCACCCCACAGCAATGCATGCGCATCCTGTGCGCGGTGCGGTTTATGTGTCCTGACCGCGAACTGCGGATCGCGGGTGGTCGAGAAATGCACTTGCGCTCGCTACAGCCACTATCGCTCCATGTGGCTAACTCATTATTCTTGGGAGACTATCTCACCTCAGAGGGGCAACCGGCTGAAGAAGATCTTGACATGATCGTCGATGGCGGATTCTCTATCGTGGGCACTGAAGATGCACAACAATTACGTGACGAGCTCAAAGCACACCGTGCTGCGCATCTGGCTGCTGTATCAACCGATCCCCAGCCGGCTCAGAAGGTCAACGAATCTGTGGCTACGGCGGCGTCGGAGTCCTTGCCTTGCGGTAAACCGCGTCCCACGGTCACAGGCCACGAGACAGACCCCGACGGTGTGTTGATTCCGTCGATCCGGTTGCGGGGAGCTGGGACTGACTACGCGCCGAATGCCTAATTTACGCCTCTGGCCGGTTGGAATCCTGCGAAGTTCCGTACGATTGGAGTGCGGGGCCATCGAGCCGGAAGACGTGCCAGCCATCCATGGGGTAGGCCCCGAGGTGGCGGTAGAAATCAATGGAGGGTTGGTTCCAGTCCAGCACTGACCACTCGACCCGGCGGTAACCGCGCGCTACGGCAATACTGGCCAGATGCTGTAGTAGCGCCTTGCCGTATCCCTGGCCACGGTGTTGTGCACGCACGTAGAGGTCCTCGAGATAGATTCCGTGCGTCCCCTCCCACGTGGAATAGTTCAAAAACCATAATGCGAATCCAGCTAGCCGGCCGTCGCTGGGACCGGGCGCGTCAACGACGTGGGCGAAAATGGCAGGGTGCGGGCCGAAAAGATGGACTTGCAACTGCTCGGCAGTATTGCGGACGGCATCAGGCTCTTTCTCGTACACGGCAAGGGCCTGGATCATCTGAAGGATTTCGGCGGTATCTTGCGGACGCGCGGGGCGAATCGTTGGGCTCATGAGTGTCAGTTTAGGCCTCATACGCATCAATTCTCATAGCCTTCTCACAAACTCTCGATACGTTCAGACTCATCAGCCGGGGGAATAGCATCCTCGGGTCAAAACAGAATCACGACGAGATGTAATCCCGCAAGGAGGAGATTCTGATGATGACAACTACCACTACCCGCCATGTCACCACTGTTCTGGGGCTTAGCGTTCTGGGACTGGCCACGCTGACAGGTTGCTCGACCGAAGAACAAGGTACCGACACTTCAGCAAATGCCCCCGCTGAGCAGAGCGCAGACTCTGGGACCGAGGCGAACAACCAGAATGCTGGTGCCGACGCTGATGGCCAGGTGGAAGAAAACGACCAGTCAGACAGCGATGATCAGGATGATGACGCTAGTAGTGCCAACGACTCAAACGGTACCGCGGAAAGCGAGGACGCGGTCTTCGGCGTGATTGATGCGGCACTGAATGAATATAGTGATGGGGTGGTCATTGCAGTGGATCGCGAGGACTCTGGTGCAAGCTATGAAGTTGACGTAGTTTCTTCGGGTGCTCTTTATGAGTTGGTGATCACTCCAGAAGGTCAGGTCACCGAGACCGAGCAAGACGACGGCGATGACGACGATACGCAGAAAGCCGAACAAGCCACGGTCACCGCGGCTGAAGCAGCTCAGCAAGTCCTTCAGGGACGCGATGATGAAGCGATCGTCGACGAGCTGGAATTGGATGAGGACGATGACCAATTGCGGTGGGACGTTGACCTCGACGACACCAATGGCCAGGATCTTGCTGAAGAGACGGTGCCCGCTAACTAATCTGGTCATTGTGTGAATTCCCCCAGGCATTCAAGCCCAAGGTGTGAAATACTGAGAGAAACACGCTGAGTAGACGTTTGGTGCACCGACGAGGGCCCGATGGTTCTCGTCGGTGCACCGGTCATGATAGTTTGTTGCTGGTACTGAACACCTCCCGTGGAGAGTAGGAATTTTCGAATGGCTCAGAAGAGTGCCCCGACCGTCTCAGATCAGACTCGGTCCAGCTCGCTGATGGATCTGGCCACAACTGGCTCGCGCCTGGTGCCGAAACAGTTAAAGGACAACCTCCAACTACTAAAATCTCATGCCACTTCCAAAGGTGTGACCATCGGGGTAGGGGCCGGATTTGCGGTTGTCGGCCTCTTGTTCCTGTTTATCACCATCGTGGCCTTGATCGTGGCAATGATCGGAGGCTTTGCTACTCAAACCAATATCTGGGTTGCGGCACTCTGGACCGCTCTGGGAGCCTTCGTTCTGACTCTGATCCTGATCGGTATTGGCGCTTGGCGAATCATGGCTGCGATGCCTCTTGTTCCCGCTGACCTGATTCGCGGGGTCAAGCACGACATTGGATACCTCACGGAAGGTAACGCATTCGACCCAGTGGAGTTCGATCGCCTCGAGGCCGAAAAGGCCGAGCAGAAGAAGATCGATAAAGAGCGCGAGAAAGAACTCATCAAGCAGGCGCAGAAGGAACAAAAAGCCGCGATCAAGCGCGGTGAGGCACCGGAGGGCATTCCTGATATCAAGCCCAGCGATGACGAAATCCGCCACCGCATGGACTTGCGTCGCCGTCACCTCGGTGACATTCGCTCCGGCCTGAATGAGAAGACTGACGTCAAAGCCCAGCTGGCGACCTTCACCGACCACGCCCTGGGGCGCGTCGATTCGGCTACCCGTGCAGAACAGTTGCGTCCGGTTTCTTCCTACTCGACCGCGGCAGCAGCAGGCGAGAAAGTCAACGACGCAGGTGAATTCGTCAAAGACCGCTGGGCTCCATTGACTCTGCTGGGTGCTTCGGTGACTACTTTCGCTGTCTTAGTCCGTCGTCTGAACAAAAAGAAGGACTAACCCTGTGGCTCTTACCACCCGATGGAGCTCAGGACCGTCCTGATGCGACTGATTGGTGCAGGTACCCGCGACGATATTGACTATGTTGTCACCGACCGGTGGCTGACCATACCCAATATCATCACCTTTGTCCGGTTTTTGCTGGTGCCGGTCTTTGTCTGGTTGCTGGTCATTGATGAGTATGTCTGGGCATTCATCACTTTGGTGGTGTTGTTCTCCACCGACTGGATTGACGGATATTTAGCACGGCGACTGAACCAAGTTTCCACGGTTGGAAAGTGGCTGGATCCGGTGGCCGACCGCATCGGGATTATCATCGTCGTGGTGTCGGTGGCACTGTCTGGTTTCGCTCCGTGGTGGTTAGCACTCAGCCTGATTGTGCCAGACCTGTTGCTGGCTATCCTGATGGCGTTCTTATTTCTGGGTAGCCCAGAACTTGAGGTCACAGTGCTGGGCAAGGTTCGCACCGCGTTGCTGATGATTGGTATCCCGGCCCTGGTCCTGGCCCAGGGAGTCGCTGAGTCTAACTGGTTGAACCTGATTGCTTACGTCTTTTTGATCCCTGGTAGTGCCGGTCACGTGCTGGCCGCGGTTGACTACGCCTGGCGAGGTATTCAAAAGTACAACTCGTTACGCTCCCAGAACATTAATCCGCGCCACCGTCGAAGCTGGTCCATGGCTTATACTCACGAGCCGAGTGAAGACCTCAGCCACGGACTGCACGAACGAGGTAGCTCGGCATCCGACTAAACAAGGCGATTCGGTTGAGAACCGCCTTGTTGTCTGCTTCCATGACAGTCGTGCAACGAGTTGATATGTTAGCTAGCAAATATTCCCGTTGCCTATCCCGCATACCAAAGGAAGCTTGTGCCCGTACCTGAATCCGGCCCGCTGACCCTCCTGATCGCTGCCGATACCTATCCGCCAGACGTCAACGGGGCCGCAACCGTATGTTTCCGTCTTGCCACTGAACTGCATCGGCGCGGTCATCATGTCCACGTGGTCTCGGCCCGCAACGAGGCGGGGCCTGACACGGTCCAGTACCGCGACGAGGCAACCGTGCACCGTCTGAAGTCGTGTCCGGCGCCGACCCACGAAACCTATCGGCTGGTTTCGCGATCGCATGCGGGACAGGCGATTGGGGCGCTTTTGGATGAGATCAAACCTGATGTTGTACATGCGCAGTGCCACTACATGATCGGTGAGGCAGCGATCTTACAAGCTGAGAAGCGGCGGATTCGTACCGTGTGCACCAATCACTTTATGCCGGAGAATTTGGACCCCTTCCTTCCGTTTCCGCAGTGGTTCCGTAATATTGTGTCGAAGAATTCCTGGCGCGATATGGGACGACTAATGGGTAAAGCCGTCGCCGTGACAACACCGACCCCGCTGTCAGCTCAAACGATGCGCGAGCGAGCGGGCCTAGATTTGGTGCTACCGGTTTCTAACGGCATTAATGCGGCAAAATATCAGCTTGCCGAGGGCGAAGAAATCCCCAAAAACCCATACCCGACGGTGTTGTTTGTCGGCCGGCTGGCCGTGGAGAAGAATATTGATGTGCTCCTGCGTGCGCTGAGCCATACTGGACCGGAGATTCATGCAGAAATCGTCGGTGACGGTGAGCAGCGGTACCGGTTGTGGGATCTGGCTGAGTCCCTGGGGGTCGATGATCGGGTCCGGTTTTTGGGTCATCTTAGTGATGAGGAACTGCGAGTCGCTTATTTGCGGGCCGATGCGTTCTGCCAACCAGGAACAGCTGAATTGCAGTCTTTGGTCTCTCTGGAGGCGATGAGCGCACAGAAGCCGGTGATCCTGGCCAACGCGTTGGCGCTCCCACATTTGGTCAATGAAGGAGAGAATGGGTATCTGTTCACTCCTGGCGACGCTGGAGACTTAGCGGATAAGTTGCAACGGGTTTTACTGGCAGCTCCGGCCGAACGCCAGAAGATGGGCGAGCGCTCGTATCAGATCGCATTGCGGCACTCTGAGTCCGCTAGCGTTGATGTGTTGGAAGCACTGTACCGTGGCGCCACCCTTGAAGAAGCAACTCAGTTGCTCCCCGAAGCTACGCTACGATAGATTCTTGAGCCTTGGGGCGTTAGCTCAGTTGGTCAGAGCAGAGGACTCATAATCCTTTTGTCGTGGGTTCAAGTCCCACACGCCCCACCAATTGCCATCTCACCAGGCAACCAATCTGATCAGGTGTGAGCCAGGTACCTTTTCGTGGGGAGAACGTCATCGAGGGAAGGAAGCCCATGACCACAACGTTGAGGCTGGTGATGGACGCTCGATACACCCGCACCGATTTCCACGACGGGATTTCTCGGTACGGGTCCTCCCTGATCGAAGCGGTGGCCGCCCAGCATCCTGTTTCCATGCTCATCAGCGATACCGCACAGCTCAAGCTCCTGCCCAATAATGTCCCGTGGGAGCTCATGCCCGCACCGACGTCTCCGGCCGAACCATTCATTGCTCGACGGATCAACGCATTAGAACCCGATGTGGTGTTTTCCCCTATGCAGACCATGGGGTCGTGGGGGAGGAACTACGGGCTGATTCTCACCCTGCACGACCTGATTTATTATCAACACCGCACCCCGCCACATGATTTGCCCGCCCCGGTGCGTGGACTGTGGCGACTCTATCACCTGGCCTACTGGCCGCAACGGCTGGTGCTGAACAGAGCGGATGCCGTGGCGACGGTGTCGCGTACCACGCAACGGCTCATGCGCAAACACCGGCTAACCACTCGTCCCATCACCGTGATCTCCAATGCGGCCCATGAGGTTTCCCAGCCCCGTGATCCACACCAGCAACCGGATAAATCATTGGTCTATATGGGCTCGTTCATGGACTACAAAAATGTCAACGAGCTCGTCCGGGCCATGGCAGAACTCCCTGAGTATCAGCTACATCTATTGTCAAAAATTTCACCACAACGGGAAGAAGAATTGGCTACTGTCGCTGCTGAGGCCGGGGTTGGGTCCGAACAGGTGATCCTGCATCACGGTACATCCGAAGAGGAATATCACCGGCTCTTGCGCACTGCCACCGCCCTCGTGACATTGTCTCGTACCGAGGGTTTCGGCTTGCCGCTGGCCGAAGCAATGGAAGAAGGAACCCCGGTGATTGTTTCCGATATCGAGATATTCCGGGATATCGCTAGGGAGGGACCGCACGCCCACTTTATCGATCTGCAGGACTCGGACTGGCTCTCTGACTTTGCACGGGCCGCTATCACGCTCAACCAGCCCGAACACTTCGCGCGGGCCTCGGTTGCAGCGCGAGAGCAATCTCAGTGCTACCGCTGGGAGGATTCGGCCCGTCGACTCATCGATCTGGCTTACCGCGTTCATGACCAGCGTCGCCGCGGTGCGTGACTCAGTGTTCCGGCGCGACCGGCGGATCATGGTCGAGTGGCCATAACACCGACGGCCGTTGCCATCCCAGCAACAATGACGGATCGATATAGCGATCTCGAAGCGTCGAGCCAATGCGCCATCCATCGGGAACTCGCACCCCCCAGTGCACGCACGAAACATCACAGTGGTCCACGCCCGGTTCAATCTCCCCGATGACATCCCCGGTCTGCACCGTTTCTCCGACCTCGAGCTCGGTCACCACCGGTTCGAACGATGACAACAGACCATTGGGGTGCTCAACTGTCACGACATGTCGGTCCACCACTTTCTGAGCCACCGTCACCCTCCCGTGAGCGGGAGCGACCACGGTGCCCGATGGAGCAACGAGATCTATCCCACGGTGGCCAGCGGACCACGGGGCAGTCGGTGGATCAAAACCGGTGACAATGTCCTGCGGACTCGCACCGGGGACCGGTGGGTCCCATTGAGTGTCTGCTGGCACCACAGTCAGAGGCGATCTCGACACAGGGGAGTAGTGGGGAGTGGCGAGCACCGTCGCAGCCGGAAACAACCCCATCAGCCAGATCACCGCGAGTAGCCCAAGGAGTCGTCTGCCGATTTCGCGACGCCCGGGAGCACGTTGGTCTCGCCGTGGAACTTCGGAACAAAAACGTTGTGTCGTCGTCATATCCGTAGCATCGTCCGCCACCAGTACTTGGATCCAGCAAGAAAGGGAACTGTGGATGAGGAAAGTCTTGTTCCCCGGGAGAGCGTAGATATGTCATGATGAGGACACGGTGAGCGCACATTCTCATTGAGGTCTCACGAAAAAACGACAGAATAGGCATCATGTCAACAGGTGGAAGGACAGCCCTGCTATGGGGTGGGTCGGCGGTAGCGCTGGTCGCCGTGATCATCGGTTTGGGCATGCTCTGGGTCAACCTCTCTGGTGGCTCGGATGAGGTGGAACTCAGTCCTCCAATTTCCGTGAATCAGACCCCCACCTCCTCTCAACACCGCCCATCCCAAGCCGTCGCCGACGAATCATCTGGACCCGTGCCCGCGACCTCATCTAAGATCACCGGTTCTTCTCAGAACCCCTCGTCCGAAGCTCAGCCAACAGAAACGCCCGGCAATACCGAAGTAAACGAAGTGAGCCCGAAGAACGTTGGCCCACCGGCACCTTCGCCCTACCAGCCAGACGATGATGATGACGACGATGAAGACGGGGATGATGAGGACGATGATGACGACGATGAGGACGATGATGAAGACGGGGATGATGAGGACGATGATGACGACGACTAGGCCAGCGTGAACAAAGAGCAGCAAGCACCAGCTTGGAAACGGCTCTCGGTCCGCACCCGAGTGGTGCTGTTTTTGATCGCCATGACCCTACTAGCGCTGAGCCTGACGGGGGCATTGTCCTATCTCTTGCAGCGTGGCGCCTATCTTCAGCGCATGGACGACGGGCTGACCCGAACCGTTCACGAAGTGCGTATCTTGGCCGAACAGGGTGTAGACCCTGAAACGGGAGAGCCCTTTAACGAGTCAGACCAGCTGATCTATGTAGCCATGGCTCGGCACATGCCCGAAGCCCATGAAGGCATGCTGGGCCTGAACCGGAACGGGGTGGTCTGGGCCGCTCATGAATCTGTGCCCACCCGCCTGGAACACGACCCAGAACTCGTGTCCTTGCTCGAACGTCGCGTTCAGTCAGCAGAATTCACCGCGGTAACGTTGGAAACCGTGCGGACCGAGCTGACTACGTACCGGGTGGTCTCCATTCCGGTGTCTTTTTCTGAAGACCCCGAGCCGTCAGTATTGGTGGTTGCACAAGACCAGCGAGCAAGCCTGCAGGAAGTCAACCGCACTTTTATGACTTTCGGCATTACCGCTGGCGTGGTGGTCGTATTGATCGCTGTTGCCGGTTGGGTGCTGATTGGCAGACTTCTTGCACCACTCCGGCAACTTCAAGCCACCGCGGCCAAGATCTCGTCCGACGAGGACCTTGACCGCCGAGCGCCGGTGACTGGTGACGATGACGTTGCCCGTCTCTCTCAAGACGTCAATGCCATGCTCGATCGTCTCCAAGACAGTTTCTCGTCCCAACGACAGCTACTCGACGATGTGGGCCACGAAATTCGTACCCCGATGACCATCATTCAGGGAAATTTGGAACTGATGAAAAGTGACAATCCCGACGACGTGGAGAGAGTACGCGACATTTCTCTGCACGAGCTTGAACGAGCCACCCGGCTCACTGAAGACCTGATGACGCTAGCTACCTCAAACCGCCCAGATTTCGTGCAACCGATACCCGTAGACGTAGCCACGCTGACTCATGATGTCGCCCGAAAATCCGAACAGCTGGGCACGCGTACCTGGAGCGTAGCCGAAACCGCCGACGTGATCTATCCCTTAGATGAACACCGCATCACTCAAGCATGGTTACAACTCGCCGAGAATGCCGTCAAACACTCTGAACCCGATAGTGAAATCACGCTGGGCTCGCGCCTGGTCGAGCGCTTAGACAGTGGCGAGGTTCTCGACCGTAGCCTCGATCTCTGGATTACTGACTATGGTGCGGGGATCGCCGTCGACGATCTGAGCACGATCTTCGAACGTTTCGGTCGAGCCCGTAACGCTTCCGGCACCGAAGGGCCCGGGCTCGGACTGACCATTGTTCAAGAGATAGTTCGTGCACACCGTGGCGTGGTCTCTGTCCGGTCTCAGCTCGATGTCGGATCGACTTTTACGATGTCATTGCCCTATCCCTCCGGCTCAGGCAAAACCTTGTTCACCACCAGTTCCTCGCGTCAGGAGAGCACCGAATGACAGTAGCCCGTATTCTCGTGATTGAAGATGAGCCACGTATTTCGGATTTTGTATTCAACGGTCTGTCGGCTGAGGGATTTGACCCGGTAGTCGCCGCCACCGGCGCCAAGGGTCTCGCGTTGGTGCGCACCGAAGAGTGGGATTTGATCATCCTCGATCTGGGACTGCCCGATATGGATGGCTTCGAGGTTCTTGAACAAATTCGACTCAGATTTTCGGATCTTCCTGTCATTATTCTCACAGCACGAACCTCTGGGGCAGCGACCGTCCAGGGACTGACGTCCGGGGCCGACGATTATGTTCCCAAACCGTTCCGTTTCCCCGAACTGGTGGCTCGCATCCGATTGCGACTTCGAGACCGGGAGAATCGTGAGCAAGCAGCGGGCGCCCCGCACGATCAGCCAACCGCCTCGCCCCATGCCGGCAACACCGTCCACGACGCACAAGATCACGACGTGGTCAGTCACGCCGAAGTCGTTATCGATTCCACCCGACATTTGGTCACCGTGGACGGCAAGCCGGTTGATCTCTCACCGCGCGAGTTCGCCCTGGCAGAATTATTCTTCCGCAATCCCGGGCAGGCGCTCACCAGAGATGTGTTACTGAGTAGAGTCTGGGGCGAGGGCTTTACGGGTAGCTCCAACGTGGTCGACGTCTACGTTCGGTACTTACGCAATAAACTCGGTGCGGACCGCTTCGAAACGGTGCGGGGAATCGGCTATCGGCTCGTGGATGAAAAACACTGGCATGGTCGCTCCTGACGCGGTTAGGGCCACGGGAAAATACGGTATGCTGATACAAGCAGTAGTATCCGGGCCGGCAAAGCAGCCTGCGATGGTACTGACTTCGCGCACGATGTGAGTGTCTAGTCAGACAACATAACCCCTTCGGTCCCCATCACGGGGTGCTGGTGTTGTGTCGGGAAACCGCCGTCGTGCCAGGAGCGCCGACCAACCGGTTGTGGTGCTAAGTAACCGATAGACAAGAAAAATGTCAGCCTCGGCGCAGGCCGCGAAGGCTGACGGTAAAGGAGCGACATGCCCGTCGTTACGATGCGTGAAATGCTGGACTCTGGTGTTCACTTTGGACACCAAACTCGCCGTTGGAACCCGAAGATGAAGCGTTTCATCTTCACCGAGCGCAACGGCATCTACATCATTGATCTGCAGCAATCGCTGTCCTACATCGACCGCGCCTACGACTTCGTTAAAGAAACCGTGGCACACGGCGGTTCCATCCTGTTTGTAGGAACCAAGAAGCAGGCCCAGGAGGCCATTGCTGAGCAGGCAACCCGGGTCGGGATGCCCTACGTCAACCACCGCTGGCTTGGCGGTATGCTGACGAACTTCCAGACCGTTTCTAAGCGTGTCAATCGCATGAAGGAACTGGAAGAAATCGACTACGAAGATGTTGCCGGGTCCGGCCACACCAAGAAGGAACTGTTGCTGCTACAGCGCGAAATGCAGAAGTTGCAGGCTAACCTTGGTGGTATCCGCAACATGAGTCGAACCCCGTCTGCGGTCTGGATCGTTGACACTAAGAAAGAACACCTGGCTGTGGACGAGGCCAAGAAACTTGGCATTCCCGTGGTCGCAATCCTCGACACCAACTGCGATCCGGACGAAGTCACCTACCCGATTCCGGGTAACGACGACGCGATCCGCTCAGTGGCATTGCTGACCCGCGTGGTTGCAGACGCTGTGGCCGATGGTCTGCTGGCACGCAATCAGGGCAAGCAGGGAGAGGCCGGCGGTGAAGAGCCGATGGCTGAGTGGGAACGTGACCTGCTCCTCGGTGAACAGACTGAGACCAAACAGAAGGCACAGGCCGAGCAACCCGCCGAGACCGCAACGCAGCCGGCCACGACTGAGGATCAGGCTACCGCGCCAGCACCTCAGTCTCAGACTGACTCCGAGTGAGATTGACCTTTCGACCTACTCACCACCAATAACTCAGAAACCTAAGGATGGGATTACTGAATGGCCAACTACACTGCCGCTGATATCAAGGACCTGCGCGAACGTACCGGTGCAGGCATGATGGATGTCAAGAAGGCCCTGGATGAAGCCGAAGGCGACGCCCAGAAAGCCATGGAAATCATTCGGATCAAGGGTTTGAAGGGCGCGACCAAGCGTGAAGGTCGTTCCGCTGCTGAAGGTCTGATCGTCGCTACTGTCAACGACGGCGACGGCGTGATGGTCGAGATCAACTGCGAGACCGACTTTGTGGCCAAGAACCAGAAGTTCATCGATCTGGCTAACAACGTCCTCGAGGTCGCCGTTTCCAGTGGCGCCGATGACGCTGAGGCATTGCTGGCCGCTGAGTACGATGGTAAGACCCTGGGCGAATACGTCACCGAGGAGGCTGCCACCCTGGGTGAAAAGGTCGCGGTTCGTCGTGTCGCCCGGGTTTCCGGTGCGTACGTTGACGCATACTTGCACAAGACCAGTAAAGACCTGCCAGCCCAGGTCGGTGTGCTCATGGCTGTCTCCACCGATGACGAGAAGGCTCAGGAAGCAGCTCACGACGTTGCAGTTCACATTGCAGCTCTGTCTCCGACTTACCTGACCCGTGACGAAGTTCCGGCCGAAACCGTTGAGAATGAGCGTCGCGTGGCTGAGGACACCGCTCGTGCTGAGAACAAGCCGGAAAAGGCCATGGAGCAGATCGTCAATGGTCGATTGAACGGCTATTACAAGGATGTCGTGCTGGTGGATCAGCCATTCGCTAAGGATTCCAAGACCACTGTGGGTAAGGTACTGGAAGAAGCCGGCACCGAAGCCGTGCAGTTCGCACGCTTCCGCGTCGGCGCCTAAGCATGAACAGCAGAAGGGGTGAACACTTATAACGAAGTGTTCACCCCTTCTGACTGCCCCAAACTTTTTCATTAATATCGCTGACTTCGTTCAGATCCGGTGAACCATTGCAGGAGGAGACCATGACCGAACCCACCCCGGCTATTAATATTCCCGGAGGCCTCCAAGATGGGCCGAGATCTGCAGAGTCTGACCCTTCGACCCGGAGGCGTCGGGTGCTCTTGAAACTCTCCGGTGAAGTCTTCGGCGGTGGCTCCGTGGGGGTTGATCCCACAACGGTTCGGTTCGTGGCCGAACAAATTGCGGCGGCCTCTGACCAGGTCCAGATTGCCATCGTTGTCGGCGGCGGTAATTTCTTCCGTGGAGCCGAACTATCCGAGAACGGCATGGAACGCCGGCGTGCCGACTACATGGGTATGCTCGGCACCGTGATGAATGCCCTGGCCTTACAGGATTTCTTGTTGCAAACTGGCGTGGATTGCCGGGTTCAGTCTGCGATTCACATGTCACAGGTTGCTGAACCGTACATTCCTCAGCGCGCGGTGCGACACATGGAAAAAGGCCGTGTGGTAATTTTCGGCGCCGGTACCGGTCTGCCGTACTTTTCCACCGACACTGTTGCGGCCCAACGGGCCCTAGAAGTCGGTGCTGACGAGGTGCTCATGGCCAAGTCCGGTGTGGATGGTGTCTACACTGCCGATCCCAAGACGAATCCCGATGCTCAGCTCTTTGACCACCTCAGCTACGACGAAGCCATCATGAGAAATATCCGAGTGATGGATCTCACCGCAATGACGATGTGCAAAGATAATAATTTGCCAATGATGGTTTTTGGCATGGAGCAAAAGGGTAACGTCACCAAGGCACTGCTTGGTGAACGCATCGGTACTACGGTGGAGTCATAACCGCCCCGCCGTATCAACACGACGGTGACTGCACCTAAGCTGTCCTAAGATGGTAATCAGGCGATTAAGTTCGCCCAACCGGAGCCGGTTGGGCAAGTTCATAGTGTTGAAGGAGATTCCGTGACCAGCGAAGTACTCAATGACGCCAAGGCCGCGATGGAACGAACCCTGGAGGCCACCTCCGAGGACTTTGCCTCGGTTCGCACTGGTCGAGCCACACCTGGTCTTTTTGCCAAGGTTCTGGTCGACTACTACGGTACTCCCACCCCCTTGCAACAACTTGCCTCCTTCACCGCACAGGATGCCCGTACCCTGCTGATTGCACCTTATGACGTCTCCGCCCTGCGTGAGATCGAAAAAGCCCTGTCTGACTCCGAGGTGGGAGCTAATCCCTCCAATGACGGCAAAGTGATCCGGATTGTCATGCCGGAGTTGACCGCTGAGCGTCGAGCCGAATATGTGAAGCTGGTTAAATCAAAGGCCGAAGATCACAAGGTCTCGATACGTAACTCCCGTCGGAAAGCCAAAGAAACCCTCGAGAAGATGGTTGACGACGGCGAAATCGGCGAAGACGAAGGCAAACGTGGTGAGAAAGAACTTGATGACCTGACCCGTAAGTACGTGGACCAGGTTGAAGAGATGGCCAAGAACAAAGAACAGGACCTCATGGAGGTCTAAGCACCTCTAACGTGCACCACATGAGCCAACAAGACCCCACAGGCAACACCGGATCCTCACCAGGTGAGGACCCGGTTATTACCGAGCTTGAGGGCTTCGAGAATTTGGTCCGGGACCCGGAAACCGGCCGGATCATTCCCCAAACCCGGAAGGAACGCAAGGCTCTGGAAGTCGCCCAAGCCGAAATCGAGCACCAACGGGCTCTTCCCGAGACGGTTGGTGCTGAACGCGGTGAGTCCGATGACACAGACCCCGAGACAGCCGAGCCAGCCTCCGGCGTTGACAACGATCCCATGGTGGCACCTACCACCGTCTCGGAACGTCCAGCCGAGCTAGAAGAACCCAAACAATCGACGGCTGGTCGTAACCTTCCGGCAGCGATTGCCGTCGGTGCGGTTCTGCTCGTCGCAGCCATCATCGGGATCTTCTGGGTTCCCGTGGTGGTGATGGTGCTCATCTCACTCCTGTTGCTGGTGGGTACCTGGGAAATGTCCCGGTTGTATCGCCCCTACAAGATTGAGGTACCTTTGGTACCGCTCTGGGTCGGTGCCCTTGCGATGCCCATTTCGGCGTATTTTGGTGGCATCGATGCTATGGTGTTCGCCTTGTTCGGGACGATGATCCTTGCGGTGTTTTGGACTGTCGTCAGTGATCCCTACCGGCCCCTAGCCGCGGCAATGACCACCGGATTCATCGTGCTTTGGGTCCCCTTTATGCTCTCGTTCGGGGTCGTGTTGATGCAGGAGCCCGAGGGCAACTATATGGTCGCATTGTTCCTATTGGCCGTCGTTGCCAATGACACCTTCGGGTACATCGTCGGAGCCTTGTTTGGCAAACACCCGATGGCGCCACAGATCTCACCGAAAAAATCCTGGGAAGGTTTCGCGGGTTCTTTGGTCGGAGCCGTCCTGGTTTCGATTGGGGCTGGCTGGTTCATGCTTGACTTGGAAGTCTGGCGGTCGGTGATTGTCGGCCTCGTCATGGTCGTGGTAGCCACTACTGGCGATTTTGCGGCCTCGATGGTCAAACGCGACCTCGGTGTCAAAGACATGGGCAACACGTTGCCCGGGCACGGGGGAGTGATGGACCGGTTGGACTCCCTCGTTTTTGGTGCTCCAGTGGCGTTCGCGCTGTTCGTCGTTCTTTTGCCCTAGGCTACGAGTAGATGACCGAGCAACTCACATCCGTCAGGAAGGATACAACCATGGGCCGACGGGCTGCACGAACCGAGCACGAGAGTTCTCCTTTTACTCGGGTGGAGAAAAAAGCCTATGGTTACCAGCCGAACCAGGTTGATGAATTTATCGCGCGGGCGCGTTCTGCTTATGACGGGAATGAATTCATGGCGGCCAACGACGTGCGTGATGTCTCCTTCGCCGCGGTCAAAGGCGGGTATGCCCCCCATCAGGTCGACAAGGTCTTGGACCGTCTCGAGGACGCATTCCGACGGGCCGAACGAGATGAATTTATTGAGAGCCATGGCCTGGAAGCGTGGAACAGCTACCTTGATGACTCCATCCGGGAACTGATGGGTCGCCTTCAGCGCCCAGCCGGGGAACGTTTCCGTCGCCCCAAGAAATCAAAGGCCATCAGCTACCGTGTTGAAGATGTCGACGCGGTATGTGAGACCCTTTTTGCTCACTTTACCGATCGCGATACGGTCACTGCCCAACAGCTTCGAGCCACGACCTTCCGCGCCGCTAAAGGTAAGAAGGGTTACGAAGAGGCCGAGGTTGATGCCTTTGTGCAAGCTGGAATCGAATTGCTGATCAACCTCAGCTAGAAGGTTGATCAAGGCATGACCCAGTCCCAGCTGATCGCCAGGCAACCACCAGGCGCAAGGACTGGTTAGGGTTGGTTGAGCTCTAGCACGTCCTCGGTGATAATCTCAGCGCGAGCATTTGAGAAGGACTGCTCTTCACCAATCTTTTCGAAACCACGTCGGGTGAGTACCTTCTGTGACCCGGCGTTGTCAGCCGGAACCATGGCGCGGATGGGGCGCTGTTGGAAATCCTCCAGGAACTGGTCCACCGCCGCAGTGGTAATGCCCTGGTCCCAGAACTCCCGGGCTGTCCAGAACGACAGCTCCGGAATCTCGTCGATGTTCAAACAGATCAACGCACCGGCCACCTGACCGTTCTCCTCGATGGTGCGAACGATGGTGTTCTCATCGTGAAGCAAGCTATTCCAGTGGAAATCGAAGACACCACGATCCTGGGGATTGCGAGGCGCAAAGGCGGCCATCAGATTGGCCAAGGTATCCTGCTGGTGGACAAAGAACTCATCGAGGTCCTCGGTCCGTACCTCACGAAGAATCATGCAACTGCCTCCTGGTCTCTGGTAGTCCCACCACTCTACATTCTTCCACCGTGGGATGTGCCGATCCTGCAAACCGCACAGCACCCACGTTGGGCGCGAGCTCTTGGGCCAATGCGGTACAACTGTCTTCTGGTAGCACAGCCGGGCACGCATCAGATGGTGTTCGCTTGCCTCGTCTGAGGAACTCAACGTGGTCGGCCCGGCCGGGTGGACGGCGATGTTCCGCTAGGGGGTGTGTGGTCGCGGAGTTGGCGGCTGTGCTAGCTGATGACATTGTGCCTCTAGCACTGCCTCGACGAGGATTCAACCGTTCATCCGAGCCCACTTCACAGGTTTGACCGGCATAATAGGCCGGTGAACTATCCCTTGGATAGCGCGTGCAGACAACCTTGCGAGAAACAACCCAATGAGAAATGAGAGGAGTACCCCGTGGAGATTTTGGCTTTCACCCTCGGTGTTTTGGCCATTGCCGTGGGGATTATCCTCTCTATTGCGTTGCACGAGATCGGGCACCTGGTTCCGGCCAAACTCTTCGGAGTACGTGTCACCCAGTACATGGTGGGTTTTGGAAAGACACTGTTCTCCATCCGCCGTGGCGAGACTGAATATGGGGTCAAAGCCATTCCCCTGGGTGGCTATGTGGCCATGATCGGGATGTACCCGCCCCAAGCCCCGGGCGAGAAGCCGAAAACCTCGTCGACCGGCGTCTTCCAACAAATGTCCCAACAGGCCCGGGAGATCTCTGCGGCTGAGATTCGCCCCGGAGATGAGAACCGGTTGTTCGTCCAGCTACCGGTATGGAAACGGATCATCATCATGTTGGGCGGTCCGGCGATGAATTTGTTGATTGCGGTGGTTCTGACCGGGATTTTAATCACTAGCTTCGGGGTGAACACCGCCACCACCACGGTTTCTGAGGTCTACCGGTGTGTGCAGGCAGTACAAGTCGCGGCCACCCAGGACGAGATCGCCGAATGCGACGACAATGACCCAGATGGGCCGGCCTACGCCGCCGGACTACAACCCGGTGACACGATTACCTCCTTCAACGGGGTCGCGGTGGAATCCTGGGACGAACTCACCGGCTTGATCCGACAACGAGCCGGAGACCCCACGCCCATGACCTACGAGCGCGAGGGACAACAACATGACACCGAGATTACCCCGGTGCTGACCGAACGCCCGGTGGTCGACGACCTGGGACGCACCGAAACCGACGAATCCGGCGACCTTGTCACGCACCAGGTCGGATTCGTGGGAATGGGATCGCAGGTAGAACGAGTGCAACAACCGGTCACCCAGACCTTCCCGGTCATTGGACAGCAATTGGAAGCCACCTTCCGCGTGATCGTAGTCTTGCCGGTTCGGCTATGGGATACCGCCCAAGTGCTGATTACCGACGGGGAACGTGACCCCAACGGTCCGATGTCGGTGGTGGGAGTCGGTCGCATTGCCGGCGAGGCGGCAGCCATGGACGAGATACCCCTGCAGGACCGGGTGGCCATGCTGGTCTCGCTGATCGCCGGGGTCAATATTGCCCTCATGGCCTTCAACCTGATTCCGCTCTTGCCCTTGGACGGTGGCCATGTGGTGGGTGCGCTTTGGGATGGTGGGCGCAAACTCTGGGCCAAGCTCCGGGGTAGACCACGCCCGCCTACCTTCGACATTTCACGACTATTGCCCCTGACTTACGTCGTTGCGGTGGCCCTGTTAGGCATGGGCGTACTGTTGATAGTGGCCGATATCTTCAAACCGGTGACGCTCAACTAGCGCCTGCCTGAACCACCTTGAGCCGTTCGTATCAGTCGAAGGGATACCAGAGATGAGATTTGCCCGGCAGATGCGTTGGCTATTGGACACCGAAGACCAGCTGTCTCGGACCACCGGCGATATGGTTCGGATCCTTTCCGACGACGACACCGAGGCCTTATCCCGACTGGTTGCCAGCGACCCGGTGGCTCACTGCTATGTCCAATCGTTGCTCGACGGCGGCCGTGGTGCTGGGCCTGGACGTGACCTGCATCGCGGGCTATTTCTGGGTATCGATGACGAACGCGATCCGAATGAGCTCCGGTGTGCGGTGTGGGTTGGGTCCAATATCGTCCCGGTCGCGGTCAATGAATTTTATGGAGAAATCCTGGGCATGGCCATCCGGTGCTTGGGCCGACGCTATGGGTCGATCTTCGGGCCGCGGGACGCGGTGCACGGAATCTGGTCTAGCCTGTCGTATGGGCTACAACAACCCCGCGCCATTCGAACGTCACAACCGCTGATGACCACCCGGAGCCTCTCTGCGGTACCGGTCGACCCCGACGTGCGGGTCGCCCAAGCTGGTGACTTCAACACGGTCTTTCCCGCTGCCGTGGAGATGTTCACAGAAGAGCTCGGATACTCACCGATGAAGGACAGCCCCAACTCCTACCGAGCCCGGGTCCGACAGTTGATCGAATCCGGATGGTGCCTGGTGAAGACCCCCGGTCGCCGAATCGGTGGAGAGGTTCTGTTCAAAGCAGACCTGGGGGTGGTCACCAACGACTGCATTCAAATTCAAGGTGTGTGGATCCCCGAGCATTTGCGGGGTCGCGGTGAGGCCAGCAGTCTGATGTCAGCGGTGGTCGCTCACAGCCTGACCCTAGCCCCGGTCGTCTCGCTCTACGTCAACGATTTCAATGTGGCGGCGCTGAAGACCTACCGTAACGTGGGGTTCGAGGTTACCGGAGAGTTCGCCACGGTGTTGTTCTGATCGTTTCGGCGCCCTGCACTGTTCTCCATACCGGACAAACTCGGCTACAGTGAGAGGAGTATGTGCTTCGACCTGAGAACTCCAGAACAGGTCAAAAACAGCGTGCAAACAGCTCGTGACAGAACGTGAAGAGGAAGGCAGTGGTGTGGCCCTAGGCAGAGCGGGACACCTAGCGTTATGGGCGGTGTGTGCGCTAGCGCTGGCCGGTTGCGCCGACGGTGACGACGAGGCTGAACGTGCGCAGGCCACACCGTCTGACACTGCCAGTGCCAGTCAGTCACCGTCTGCTGAATCCGATTCAGACGCGTCGCTGCAGGTCATTCGTCACGCCCTGGGAGATCAGGCGGTGACGCTCGACGGGGACCAGGCTCGGCAGGCGCTGATTGAGGAAGAACGCGCCTTGGAAGAATACGAGATTTCGTCTGCTTCTTGCCAGACCACCTTTGACGAACAGCTGTTGGCCAACACCACCGCTACCTTAGGCGTGGTTACCGAACAAGACGCTGAGACCCTCTCCACGTCGGCGTCCATCATCGAATTTGAATCCGAGGCTGAGGCCGAAGATTATCTGACAGCTCGTCGCCAGGCTGCCAAGGAGTGTCCCACCTATCTCGTGGACCTCGACGAGGACATCGAAGCGGAGGTCACGACCGCGGTCAGCGATTTCTCCAACCCCGAGCTCGCCGGCGAGCAGGTCGAGGACGAACCCACCGAGGACCAAACCGCCACCGGTGGAGACGGAAATGAATCGGTAGCACCGTCGCCCACCGCCGATCCCGCCCAGGTGGGTGAGGAACTTCAACAGCTGGCCACTGAATTCGATGAAACCCTGTTGATCAACAGCACGACCGTGATTGATCTTGACGAAGCCCAAGACCAGGCAGATACTGCCGACGCCGTCGAAACGCCTCCCACACCGGCCGAGGAAATGCCCAGCGCCGCCCCGCAACTACAACCTCGGTTGGAAGCACAAACCACGACCACCACAGCCCTGGGACAAGAAAATCATCACGTACTGGTGGTCACGGTCGATCATCCTGTGGAACAGTCTCGTCTGGTGGAGATCTTGACTAAGATCGTAGATCAGCTGCCCGAAATCGCGACGGAGCAGGAGAACCATGCACCATAGCTCGGAACACAGGCCCCGGTTACAGCGCGCTACCTGGATTCTTGCGCTGACGATGGTTGGCATCTTGACGTTGTCCGGGTGCCGAGACGACTTTCAGCCCGAAGATGGTCCGTCGCCGACAGACACCGCTGAGGTTGCGATCACCGAGGACCAGATCGCCGAAACCCTGAACGAGGTGCTGGGACCCGGCGCCGAGGTGGTCGATGGGGAAGCCGCCATTGATTACGTGAATGTGCTGGGCACCACAGGTGAGTGCGTCAGCGGGGGAAGCGATGAAAGCCCCGTCCCTAAGCCTGACTTGCCCTCAGCCGAGGACGTCGTGGCGGTGACCGGGACACACGTCGATGCCTCCGAGCCCGGTAATTTTGACTTTCGGCAACTCGCGGTCATCGAGTTCGACGATGCCGATGAAGCCAAGCGGTACACCGACCAGGTCCGAGAATTCGCCAGCTCGTGCCAGAGAGCCCTTTTTGAGCCCCAAGGGAGCCCGGCCTTAGAACGCGAGATCACCTTCGAAGAACTCACCCATCACACTGACCAGGCGTTTGCGGTGTATCTGGAAGATTATGGCCAGGGTGAGTCCGCTGCGGGGGAGTCTGTCACCGATGAGGCATCCGAGGACGAGTCTGAATCTGCCACGGACGATGAAAACACCCCGGAACCCGAGCACACACTCAGCCCTGCGGGCCAGAGCTCGGAAGATTCCCCAGCAGCGGGCCCGCTCAGCGGTGACGATCAGGAAGTCCTCGGTCACGTGGGTACCGCTACGGTCTGGGTCCAGGACGGTAGCCGTCTCACCGTTGCTCTCAGCGTGCCACCGCGCGCCTACGCTGAGGAACTGAGTGCTATTGACCAGCTGGCCGAGGAACTCAAGGCCCCCGCTGACTAGACTCCGCTGGGGTAGACTTTCCCCAGATCTCAGAATGTCCTGACGCTCTCACCGTGATTGGAGCCGTGCTGTGCCCTTGCGCATGTCCCACTTGTTCTTGCGTACCTTGCGTGACGACCCGGCTGATGCCGAAGTCGCCAGCCACAAGCTACTCGTCCGGGCCGGTTTTATCCGCCGGGCTGCACCTGGTGGTTACACCTGGTTGCCGTTGGGTGTGCGCGTCAAGACTAAAGTCGAACAGATCATTCGCGACGAAATGAATGCCATTGGCGCTCAGGAAGTCTTCTTCCCAGCTTTGCTACCCAAAGAGCCGTATGAAGCGACCGGTCGCTGGGACGACTACGGCGACAATATCTTCCGGGTCAAAGACCGCAAGGACGCCGACTACCTGTTGGCTCCCACCCACGAAGAGCTGTTCACTCTGCTGGTTAAGGATCACTACGCCTCATATAAGGATCTGCCGGTCTACCTGTACCAGATCCAAACCAAATATCGCGACGAAGCTCGCCCGCGAGCTGGTCTCCTGCGGGTGCGGGAATTCGTGATGAAAGATTCCTACTCCTTCACCATTGATGACGCTGGGCTCGATGAGGCCTATGAAGCCCACCGCGGTGCCTACTTTCGGATCTTCCAGCGACTCGGTCTGCCCGTCGTAGCAGTTCAAGCCACCGCCGGTGCCATGGGCGGTTCTCGGTCTGAGGAATTCCTGCACCCTTCCCCCATCGGTGAGGACACTTTTGTGGAATCCGACGGGGGCTACCGGGCCAACGTGGAAGCGGTAACTACCGTGGCTCCTGAGCCTGAAGACTACTCGGATGTACCGGCAGCTGAGGTGAAAGAGACCCCGGAGTCGACCACCATCGAGGCTCTGGTCGAGGTCGCTAATCATCTGGTGCCACGCGAGTCCGGTGCCTGGGACGCCTCCGATACACTGAAATGTGTGGTATTGGTTGCCATCGATGGTGATCAACGTCTACCCTTCGTCGTCGCTGTTCCTGGCGACCGCGATGTCGACGTCAAGCGTTTGGAATCCACGATTGCCGAGGCTCTTCCGCTCACTGGTGAACCTCAACTGGAACCGGCCACTGCAGATGATTTGGCAAAGAACCCCCATCTGGTGCCCGGATACATCGGCCCCGCCACCGTGGCAGGCGAGACCGTGACCCAGCTGTTGGGTGCAGAGGCACCCTCCGGGGTGCCGTTCTTCGTCGACCCCCGCATTGTCCCCGGGACCCGCTGGATTACTGGCGCTAATCAGACGCAGCACCACGTCTTCGACCTGGTCGCAGGACGCGACTTCACCTGGGACGCGGTCGTGGAAGCCACTGTGGTTCAAGATGGAGACGAGGCCCCGGATGGATCCGGACCATTACACACTCGTCGCGGTATGGAAATGGGCCACATTTTCCAGCTGGGTCGTAAATACACTGAAGCCCTGGACCTGAAAGTGCTGGACGAGAACGGCAAACAAGTTGTGGTCACGATGGGCTCTTATGGCATCGGTGTCACCCGCGCGGTGGCAGCGATCGCCGAAGCACACCACGATGACCGTGGCCTGATCTGGCCACTGAATGTTGCCCCCGCCCACGTCTATGTGGTGGCCACCGGCAAGGACCAAGACATCTTCGATACCGCCGAAAAACTCGTCGCCGACCTCGAAGCCTCAGGCATCGAGGTACTCTACGACGATCGCAAGAAAGTTTCGGCCGGCGTGAAATTCTCCGACTCTGAGTTGGTCGGTGTACCACTCATCCTGGTGGTCGGACGCGGTCTTGCCCAAGGCATGGTTGAGTTCAAAGACCGTCGTGACGACACTCGTCAGGACCTGCCGGTTGATCAAGCGGTTTCTGCTGTCGTCGACATCGTCGCGCAGGGGCTCTTGACGCGGTCGGACAACCAGAACAAGCAGTAAAGAGATCACTCTCTCGCCTTCGAGAGTAACTACCGGTCGGTCCTGTGCCCCTGTGCCCCCTAGGCGGTGAGTTCGGCCAGCTCCGATAGCTTCTGTTCGAACACCATTGATTCCCAGAGCCCGGCCTCAGCAAGTTGTTCCTGAGCCGGGGTGCTGGCCTTCTCCCAGGCGCGCGCCCACTGCGCTTTGAGGCTTTCCGCCGGCTCGTGCAGGACTGTCATCGTCGGCGAGGAGTCTTCCCGTAGCTGTTGGTCAACTACCTCTGGGTGTTCTGGGTAAGCCACGCATTCAGTTGGTAGACCGGCGGTCATCGCCATACTGGAAGATTCGGCAGTTAAATCAAGATCAATCACCGCGTTAGTCCAGTCTTGTTGCTCATCCTCCGTAGAGGCGCTCTCAGGTGCCTCGACGCGGGCGGAGAGAAATTCTGTCAGACGAGCGAGTGCTCGGTGCTCTCGGCCGAGGTCTTGAACTTGCTCGACCCAATCACCGTCGCATTCTTCACCGGTCACGGTGGAAGCGGTGTCCCACAGAGCACGATAGTCCTCCGGTTCTTCGCCTTGCTCGGCGAGACGCTGGTACTTCTCCACGATTTCGGTGGCATCCCGCGGTGGCGCAAACAGCGGGAAAGAGAATGGCCCGGGCGCGAAGAGGCTACGAATGCCCCACCATCCCAGAATCAGGATCACCAAGGTGGCTGCCACGGTGAGGGGGATTACCACGTAACGCCAACGAGACGATTGTGTCGATGCGGAGGATTTCACAGCTCAGATTCTTCCACGTTTACCACTCAACTGTGCGTATTGCTGTCCCAGAGGGCTAAGGTTTAAGATTGCGCACGATATTGAGCACGCCACAGACGACACCACAGATAACAGCCGACAACCTTTCGGAGGTCCATCCCTGATGGCATCACGGTTCTTTGCTCGCACGCATGCTGAGTCCTCGGAAGACGTTTCAGAAAAAACGGTCGAGATGCGAAGCCCACTTGAACAGCTGATCGCCACGGCGCTGACCGATCAACAGGTCTGGGTGGAAGATGTGGAGGTCACCGGGACCCCGGGGTCCAAAGTTCTCACTGTCGTGATTGATGCTCGGACCGGCACCGAGGGTCTTAGCCTGGATGAGATCGCTACCTCCTCGCAAGTAGTCTCAGACGCTTTGGACGCCTATACCGGCCCGTTGCCGGAGATCGGTGACGACGCCTACCAGCTGGAAGTTTCCACTCCCGGGGTGGGGCGACCGCTGGTGCGTCCTCACCACTGGCAGCGCAATCTCGGTCGCACGGTGGAAGCCGAGTTAACAGGCCAGCCGGGTCGGCAACGCGCGCGTATTGATGATGTGGACGACACCGGAGTCGAACTGACTTTGATCATTCCGGGCGCCAAGAAAGGTATGCCGGAGAAGGTGGGGGAGCGTGCTCACTACTCATTCGACGACATTACCGACGCTCAGGTCCAGGTAAAGTTAAAACAGGCCTAGGCATGCTGGTGGTCTGTGGGACGTCGCATCCCAGGCACGAGATAAGTGAATGATCGAGAAGACCGGAGGCAGAGATGGACATCGATATAAGCGCACTGCGGATGTTGGAGAAGGAACGCGATATTCCGCTTGAACAGCTGGTGCCAACCATCGAACAGGCCCTCTATCTGGCCTATCAGAAGTCTCCGGGGGCGATCTCGAAATCCCGTGCTGAAATTGATCTGAAGACCGGCAAGGTGACGATCTGGGCCACCGAGTTCGATGAAAACAACAACGCCATCGGGGAATTCGACGACACCCCCAATGACTTTGGTCGCGTCGCGGCCTCAACTGCCCGCCAGGTCATCCTGCAACGGTTGCGCGATGCAGAAGACACCCAAATTTTAGGTGAGTTCAAAGACAAACAAGACCAGCTGGTATCCGGCGTCATCCAACAGGGTAAAAACCCCCATATGATTCAGGTCGATCTCGGGTCGATTGAAGCAGTGTTGCCGCCAGCAGAACAGGTTCCCGGGGAAGAGTACGTGCACGGCAAACGCCTACGGTGCTATGTTGTTTCGGTCACCCGTGGTACCAAAGGACCGTCGGTGACGGTTTCGCGCTCGCATCCGCAGCTGGTGGCCAAGCTGTTTGAGCTAGAAGTTCCCGAAATCGCTGACGGGTCAGTAGAGATCGTTGCTCTTGCTCGTGAAGCCGGGCACCGCTCCAAGATAGCAGTGCGGGCCAAGCAGGCCGGGTTGAACGCTAAAGGCGCGTGCATTGGTGAACTCGGCTCGCGCGTCAGAGCGGTCATGACCGAACTGAACGACGAAAAAATCGACATCATTGACGCCTCAGAGGAACCAGCCAAGTTCGTTGCGAACGCGCTGAGCCCCGCCAAGGTTTCCTCGGTGCCGATGGTTGATGAAGCCACCCGCTCAGCACGTGTGATCGTTCCGGATTACCAACTGTCTTTAGCTATTGGCAAAGAAGGACAAAATGCTCGTCTGGCGGCCAAATTGACTGGATGGCGCATTGATATTATGGGGGAGTCGGGAACCACTGACCCTTTGGCGGTGACCCCGGACTAGAAACCGGCGACAAAATATTTTCAAAACCGCTAAACTATAGTATGTCTTTTTGTGCTCCATGAGATGGGAGAACCATGGGTTCACGTCTTCCGGTGCGAACGTGCATCGGATGCCGAGCACAACAAGAGACTCCTAACCTGGTGCGTTGCGCCTGCGACATGACCGCGGATACCCGATTCGTGGTGGTGGACTGGCAACGAAAACTCCCGGGACGTGGGGCGTGGATACACCCCAACACACAGTGCGTGCGACGTGCTGTAAAATCCGGTGCTTTTCACCGCGCTTTTCGGACTCGCGTCAATGCCGAGTCACTGCGTGCGGTCGAAGCGGAGTTTTCCAAGGTGCTGGGTGAACTAAACCAAGGACAAGAAAGCGGGTCGAAGATCTGATGGATACCCGGTGAGCACACGATGAGTGCCCAACCATGACCAAAAAGACATGCTCACACAGCATGCTACGACACCAAACTGTCGTGGCGTGCCCAAGATTAGAGCCCCACACAACGATGGTACGAATCCGGACGCGCTGAGCATCCGCCCGCCGCCGCGATTCGTCCAGAACAGGAGAGTCGTGGCGAAACTACGCGTCCACGAAGTTGCCAAGCAACTTGGGATCACCTCGAAAGAGGCCCTTGCCAAATTGGAAGACATGGGGGAGTTCGTCTCCTCCGCATCCTCAACCATTGAACCCCCAGTCGTGAAACGGCTGAAGGCCGAATTCAAAGACGACGCTTCGTCCGAGGACAAGCCTAAGCCTGCCCAGAAGCCCGCGCCCAAAAAGCCGGCCGCCAAGCCATCTGCTCCGGCGAAGAAGCCGGCCACCAAGCCAGGCCAGAAGAAGACCACCACTGCGGGACCGAGCACTGAGCCGACCGCGCAGAAGTCAAAGGAGCAGGCCCCCCAGGCTCCTGAGGCTCCCAAGCCCTCCCAATCCAAACCGAAGCCGGCCGCGCCGACTCCGCGTCCTGGGGCAGCCCCCAAACCCGGAAAGCCGGGGGGTTCCGGGAAGAAGCCGGCACCGCGCCCGGGCAATAATCCGTTTAGCCCGAAGGGTGCCGCCACCCCGCGCCCCGCACCGCGTCCGGCACCTCGGCCCGGAGCGCCGCGTCCGGGCAATAACCCCTTCGCACCTCAGCAGGGAATGCGGTCTTCCGAAGAACGTCCGGGTGGGCCACGTCCCCGTCCTCGTGGCGGAGCTGCCCCCAAGCCCGGTATGCCCCGTGGTAATAAACCGCGGTCTGCACCCAAGCCAAGTCGCCAGGATTCGCCGGCGCCGAAGCCGTCGAATTTGCGTCCCTCACCGGCGATGATGCCCGGACACATTGATCGTCCGGCCCCGCCGAGTCAACACAAGGGCCCGGGACATCCGGGGGGCCGTCGTTCTGGTGGCGGCGGTGGCCGTCGTCCAGGCGGTCACGGCAACGCTCAAGGCGCATTCGGTCGAGGAGGCCGGGCAGGACGTCGTCGGGCGAAGAAGCGTCAAAAGCGTCAAGAAGTAGAGCAACAAGCACCAGTGATCGGTGGTGTCAAAGTCCCCAAAGGCGATGGCAACACCGTCATTCGGCTACGTCGCGGCTCTTCCATTGCCGATTTGGCCGAGAAAATTGGTGCCGATCCGGCAGCACTGGTGACCGTGATGTTCCACCTAGGCGAGATGGCGACCGCCAACCAGTCTCTGGACGAGGACACCTTCGGTGTGCTCGGTGACGAACTGGGGTACAAGGTCCAGATCGTCTCGCCCGAGGACGAAGACAAGGAAATCCTCGAGTCCTTTGACATCAATCTAGAAGCGGAAGAGGCCGCAGAAGATGAGGAGGACCAGGATCCTCGTCCGCCGGTGGTGACCGTGATGGGTCACGTCGACCATGGTAAGACTCGGCTGCTGGATGCCATCCGTTCCTCGAGGGTTCGGGAAGGTGAAGCCGGTGGTATTACTCAGCACATTGGTGCGTACCAGATCGATGTGGAGCTTGAAGGCGACCAGCGTGCCATCACCTTCATCGATACCCCGGGTCACGAGGCGTTTACGGCCATGCGTGCTCGCGGTGCTGAAGTCACCGACATCGCCGTGCTCGTCGTCGCCGCTGACGACGGTGTGATGCCGCAAACCGTTGAAGCGCTCAACCACGCTCAGGCAGCTGATGTGCCCATTGTGGTGGCCATCAACAAGGTGGATAAGCCCGAGGCCAACCCCGACCGGATCCGTGGTGAGCTGTCGGAGTACGGGCTGGTGCCCGAGGAATACGGTGGCGAAACCATGTTCGTTGAGGTTTCGGCGTTGCAGAAGATGGGTATCGACCAGCTACTCGAAGCTGTGTTGCTGACCGCAGATGCGACTCTGGAGCTCAAGGCAAACCCGGATAAGGACGCCCGCGGTGTGGCTATTGAAGCCAACCTGGATAAGGGCCGTGGTGCGGTGGCCACCGTCCTGGTTGAGTCCGGTACCTTGCGGGTGGGAGACAACATGGTTTGCGGTGACGCCTACGGGCGTGTGCGTGCGATGTTTGGTGATGACGGTCAGAACGTCTCCGAAGCCAAGCCGTCGACTCCGGTCCAGGTGTTGGGCTTGTCGAACGTGCCACGGGCCGGTGACAACTTCTTGGTTACCGACGAAGAGCGCACCGCCCGTCAAATCGCTGAGAAGCGCGAAGCTGCCAAGCGTAACGCCCAGTTGGCACGTCGTCGCAAGCGGATCACCTTGGAAGAATTCGACCAGGCGGTCGCCGAGGGCAAGTTGGATACCTTGAACCTGATCATCAAGTCCGACGCCTCCGGTCCAGTGGAAGCGCTGGAAGATTCGTTGATGAAGATCGACGTGGGTGGCGAAGACGAGGTCCAGTTGCGAGTGATCCACCGCGGCGTGGGTGCGATTACCCAGAACGACGTCAACCTGGCCACCGTCGACAACGCGATCATCATTGGTTTCAACGTTCGCCCTGCCGAGCGGGTGACCGAACTGGCCGATGCCGAAGGCGTGGATATGCGCTTTTACACGGTCATTTACGACGCGATTGATGATATTGAAAATGCTTTGCGCGGTATGCTCAAGCCCGAGTACGAAGAAGTCGTGCTGGGTCGTGCCGAGGTTCGCGAGATCTTCCGTTCCTCCAAGGCCGGTACCATTGCCGGTTCTCTGGTGCAGTCCGGTGTGATTAAGCGCAACGCATCGGCACGTTTGGTCCGCGACGGCGCGGTGGTCACCGACAATATCAGTATCGAGTCGTTGCGCCGGTTCACCGATGACGTGACCGAGGTTCGTGACGGCTACGAATGCGGTATCGGCCTGGGCAAATTCAACGACATCAAGGTCGATGACGTGATTGAAAACTACGAAATGCAGGAAAAGCCACGGAGCTAGTCCTGCCGATCTCCTCCCCGACCCGGAGACTGTGAGCGCACAATGGCAGTGGCCGGGTCGGAGGGGGGATCCCTAGACAACACAGCATGAGAGAGGTTGTCGCCGATGGCAAATAACAACCGTCCGGCACGTTTGGCTCAGCGGATCAAAGTCATTTTGGCTGAAGCCCTGCAAAAAACTGTGAAAGATGATCGCGTGGAAAACGTGACCATTACTGACGCCAGAGTCACCAATGACCTGCAACAAGCCACTGTCTACTACACCGTTTACGGCGACGAGGACACGGTCGCTGCCGGTCACGCGGCGATGACCGAACACCGGGGCATGCTACGCCGAGAAATGGGTCGCGGACTCAACATCCGTTTGGTCCCGACCCTGGAATTGGTACCGGATACGGTGCCGGAGGCCGCAGCACACCTGGAAGATATCCTGCGTGCTGCGCGCGCTCGTGATGAAGAACTGGCCGCTAACCGAGACGAGTCGCAGTACGCTGGCGAGGCGAATCCGTACCGCACGTCGGACCACCACCGGTCAGGAGACTGACGGGTGGTGAGCTTCTCCACCTCCGCTTCCAACACCTCCCAGGCCCCGGGACGAAGCGTCTCGGGTCTGGTGCTGGTGGACAAACCGACCGGCTGGACCTCTCATGATGTGGTGGCCAAGCTACGCAAACTCGCTGGGACGCGGAAAGTCGGTCACGCAGGAACCTTGGACCCGATGGCTACAGGCTTACTGGTCGTGGGGTTCAATAAAGCCACCCGCCTTTTGACCCACATCACCGGTACGAACAAGACCTATGCCGCAACCATCCGGCTCGGTGTCAATACCACGACCGATGATGCTGACGGTGAGGTCATTCATCGCAGATACGCCAACGCGGTCACTCGAGACCGTCTTGAGGTCGCCATCGCAGAACTGACGGGGGAAATCGATCAGATCCCTTCGGCAGTGTCTGCCATCAAGGTTGGTGGCAAACGAGCCTATCAGCGCGTGCGTGACGGTGAAAAGATCGAGCTACCGGCACGTCGGGTCACCGTATCTCGGTTCAAGGTCACCGGAGTTCATCGTCTCGACAAGGGAAAGATTCTTGATATCGAGGTCGCTATAGATTGCTCTTCGGGTACCTATATCCGGGCTCTCGCCAGGGACTTGGGCGAGTCTTTGAACACTGGCGGGCACCTGATCGCGCTGCGCCGCACCCGGGTGGGACCCTTTACTATCGATAAGGCCCACACCATAGAACAGCTGGGAAGTCGGTTTGACTACTGTGAGCTATCACAGGCCTGTTCCGAGCTGTTCCCGGTCCGTGAAGTCTGCGACCACGAGGCGGAAGCGCTGAGTTTCGGGCGACTGGTTAGCCCCAATGACGACGACCGATGCTACGCAGCTCGCCATGGTGGCGACACCGTGATCGCGCTGATCGAAAACGCTCGTACCAAAACCGGTTACGGGGCCAAGCCTCAGGTAGTGTTCGTCACCGATTACCGTACCCACACAGAAGGTGAGGCCTGATGGTCCTAGACGCTTGGTTCTGGGTAGCGACAGCGATCTGTCTGGGCTCCCTAGCGATCTGTGTTGTGATGACAATAATCCGCACGTTCCCGGATGATTTGTCGATCCTCTCGGCCGGCGCCGTCGAAATTTTCTTGGTCATTTACGGCATTTATGCGGCGATCTCACCGGTGGAGATCCAAGGTCCACTCTGGGAATTCTGGGGCTATCTCGTGGTCGCCCTTATACTGCCAGTGGTGGCCTTTTTCTGGGCCATTACCGATAAGTCACGATGGTCTAACCTGGTGCTGGGAGCCATGGGCCCCACCGTTTTGGTGATGATTCATCGCATGCAGGTCATCTGGCACGCATGGTATGGAGATTGATGCACGTGGATTCAATTGCAAACACAGTCGGGAACCGTTCAACGGCCCCCAAGTCGCCCCGATGGGACCGCCGTCATAAAGGGATCGGTCGTTTGATCGTCGCTGTCTACGGTGTATTTGCCTTCTCTGCCATGGCCCGTGCCAGCTACCAGATCATCACCAAGTTCGACGAAGCCCCGATCTCTTATGCGTTGTCAGGTTTTTCCGCACTGGTCTATGTCGTGGCGACCATTGCTCTGGCGATTCCCGGCAAAAAAGCCTGGATCGTGGCTATGGTGGCAGTAACCGTGGAACTGGTGGGCGTGATCGGCGTGGGGATTTGGTCCTACGCACAGCCGGAACTATTTCAACATGCTTCGATCTGGAGCCACTTCGGTGAGGGTTACGGCTATATTCCGTTGATCCTGCCTTTCGTGGGGCTGTTCTGGCTGGTCAAGCACGCACCGAAAAACGCAGACTCGCACCAGGCTGACACCGTCCAGACCACTGAGGCGGTAGTCTCAGCACAACGGCGATAGGGGGGGGCGCTCAAATAGTGGAGGCTTGGCAAGGACTGGCAGCGGTGCCGGCCGAACAACCGCCCTCGGCGGTGACCATGGGCAATTTCGACGGGGTACACCGGGGTCACCAAGAGGTGCTCACAGCAACCGTTGACACCGCCCGTGACCGCGGACTCCAAGCGGTGGTGCTGACCTTTGATCCGCACCCCAGACTGGTGCACCATCCCGAAGAACCCCTGGTGCCTATTGTTTCGTTGCCACAACGGCTGAACCTGATTCAACGGGCCGGTGCCGACGCCACGTGCGTGGTGCACTACACGCTGAACTTCGCGAGCCAATCGCCAGAGGAATACGTGCGCACCACCCTGGTCGAAACCTTTAACGCCCAGGTTATCGTGGTGGGATCCGATTGTCGCTTCGGCAAGGCTAACGCCGGTGATATCACGACGTTGCGAGAGCTCGGGGCGATGTACGGATTTGAGGTGGTAGAAGTCCCCGAAGTCGGCACTGACTCGCGGTGGTCCTCCACCAGTGTCCGCCAGGCCCTGTCCGAAGGCAGAGTTGCCGACGCCGCCACCATCCTGGGGCGACCGCATGAAGTCTGTGGCGAAGTTGTTCACGGCGAAGCACGCGGCCGCGAACTGGGTTTTCCCACCGCCAACCTCAGCGATGAGGCACAGGGTATGATTCCAGCCGATGGCGTCTACGCGGGATGGTTTATTGATCAAGATCACCACCGCTGGCCCACCGCGATCTCCGTAGGTTCGAACCCGACTTTTGAAGGGGTCCAACGAACCGTGGAAGCCCACATCATGAACCGGCCCGAGGAAGAGCGCGTAGAAGACTTCGACCTGTACGGACAAATCGTCACCGTGGAATTCGTCGCCCGGCTTCGGGGCATGGTCGCCTTCGAAGGTGTGGAGAAGCTCATCGCCCAAATGGGTCAGGACGTGGCTCAAGCCCAAGCTGTTTTGGAAGGCCGGTCCCTAGCCGTTGATGCCGTCGATGGCTGATACACCGTCTCGCCCGCAGTCAGCGCCACGCATCGACACCAACAGCAGACACGCCTTCGGTACCTCCTACCATTCCACCAGCGCCCAGACCTACCACTCGGTGCGACCCGGATATTTCCCAGAGATCATTGATTTTCTCCTGGAGGAGCAGGACCAGCCCTTACAGGTTTCTGCCTCAGCTCTTGACCTCGGTGCCGGAACCGGGCTGTTCACCCAGGTGCTGGTCGACTATGGTTTCACCGTCACCGCTGTGGAACCGGCCGAGTCGATGGCAGCGTTTCTCTCCCAACGACTACCCCAGGCGCAGGTGTTGCAACTCAGCGTCGAAGACCTGGACCACCGGGTCCGTCATGACCCGGACCTCGCTCGACGGCTCGGCGATCAAACACTGATCGTGGCCGCCCAGTCATGGCACTGGTTCGACCCGGACCAACTCTGCACAATGGTAGCGTCCCTGTTGAAACCCACTGGCGTACTGGGTATCGTCCACCACCAGCTGGATACCTCCATTCCCTGGGTCCACCGCTTGACCCGGATCATGCACGCCGGAGATGTTCACCCGGTTGAGCTCAGCCCTGCACTGGTCCCGCCGTTTCGTCCCGCTGAAGGGCGATGGTGGCACTGGAACGACGTCTTAGGACCACAAGAACTTCACCAGCTGATGCAGACCCGATCCTTTTATATGCGCACCACCGACACACAGCGCCAACGTATGCACCACAACCTCGACTGGTATCTGCATCAGCATCTGGGCTACCGGCCTGAGGAGTCTATCGCCGTCCCGTATGTGACCAGCGCTTGGCGCACCCAAGTACACCGGAGATCGCCTGCTAGCGACTGATCACAGGACGTATTATAGTCGTGATGTCGATCAACCCGGATACCAGCAGGATCAGTGCATGACACACACCAGTAACTCCTCGGAACACGCCTCGGAGACTGCTCAACCAGCCGCGGAGACCTCAACGCGAATCCCCAGATTCTCCCTGAAACAGCTTTGGACCGACGTCTGTGGACGCACCAGTATCCGGGCAGCCCAAATCCTGCTGATCGGTATCGTCGCCATCGCGGTGATCTTCGCGATGCTCCAGCTGACCCTGATCGTCATTCCGACCTTGCTAGCCCTGATCATCGCCTGCGCGCTATGGCCACTGGTGCGACTCTGTCGCACGGTGATGAATAGCATGCTGGCCGCCTGGTCCGTGTTCTTAGGCTCGTTGCTAGTGCTCGGCGGTGTCGGAACCGCTTTGGTGTTCTCGGTGATGAGCGAGTGGGAAACCCTGGTCAATCAGGCCATCAACGGTTTCAATCAGTTGCGTGCCTGGGCTGATGAGCTGCTTGGCGATGCCGATCTTCAACTCCAACAGGAACAGGTCGATAGCCTGCTGAACTCCATTCAGAGCTTCTTAACCTCCCCACAATTCGGCACCGGTGCCGTCAACACGATCAGTGCGGCCGGAAGTTTTGTCACCGGGCTGGTGCTCTTCCTGGTGATCCTGTTCTTCTTCCTGAAAGACGGCGACCGGATTTGGGCCTTCTTCGTCTCCTGGACGCCCGAGCACTTCCGCGATAAGTGGATCGCCTCCGGTGACCGCGCCCAGCGGACATTCGGCGGATACATTCGTGGCACCGCGATCGTGGCGGCCGTGGACGCCGTTGGTATTACTATCGCGCTGTTGATCTTGCAGGTTCCACTGGCCATCCCGCTGGGGGTGGTGGTCTTCCTGGGCTCGTTCATCCCCATGGTTGGTGCTACGCTGGCGGGCATTTTGGCCACCCTGATTGCCCTAGTCGCCAACGGCCCGGTGGTGGCGATCATCGTGTTGGCCGCGGTTATTTTGGTCAACCAGCTCGAAGGCAACTTCCTGCAACCGGTAGTGATGTCGCAGACTCTGAAACTGCACGCATTGATTATCTTGATGGCCCTGACCGGTGGCACCGTGCTGGCCGGTATTATCGGCGCAATTCTAGCGGTTCCTCTGGTGGCGGTGATTTGGGCAGTCATCAAGGTCTGGACCGGACGTGATGGGGAAAATGACAAAGTCGACCAGGCCCAGCATCAGATCCGCCGCGTCGCCGAAGAAAATAAGGAACGCGAGCGACAGGCGAAAAAAGAGCGCAAGAAAGAGCATGACAAGCGCAAGGCCGCCAAAGACGCTGAAGCGGTGAACAAAGAGGATTCACTCATTTAATAAGTAGCCACGGCAACGGGGTGGCTCCGCTGGACACCGCAGCCCGCCCTCAGATCCAGTCTGGCCCGTCAGCTTCTGGCGTCAATAGCCAAGAGTAGACCCACGCGCGGTTGTGTGGTTATTCAGGGGGCACACACCATCGAACCATCACCACGGCTGTTTACTCCCGCCTATTTGCTGACCATTGGCGTTCAGCTGTTCGTCTCTTTGGTTTTCATCTCGTTGATGACCTTCATGGCGGTCTATGCGATTCGCATGTTCGCCGTCGAGGAGACCGCTGCCGGCTTCGCAGCGGGCGCCTACGTCCTGGGAGCAGCGCTGGCCCGGCTGGCCTTCGGGAAATACATTGACGTGATCGGTAGACAGCGCGTGCTGATAGTGGGACTGATCGTCTTTGGAGCCTGCTCCGGGCTCTACTTGCTGGCGATAAACTACCCCCTACTGATTACGGTGCGACTGATCCACGGGCTGGCCTTCGGCCTGATTAATACCGCCATTACAGCCGTGGCGATTTCGTTGATTCCCGCCCACCGTCTCGCGGAAGGAATCGGCTACTTTGGGATTTCGGGGACCATCGCCAATGGGATTGGTCCGTTGCTCGCGGTGCCGATGAGCCTGTCGGTTGACCCGGTGTGGATGTTTACTTATACCGGGGCGTTGTCGGTCTTGTCGTTGATTGCGGTCTTGATCCTGAAGGTCCCCGAACCGCAGATCTCAGCCACCGAGCGAGAGACGTTGCGCGGTGTCCGGTTCGATACCATCGTCGACCTGGACGCGTTACCTGTTGCCGGGGTGGTGTTGTTGTGCGGACTTGGATACTCGGCGGTGATGACCTATCTGACACCGTTTATGATCTCCACCGGTGAACCGGCCAGCGCCTCGATCTTCTTCGCAGTGTTCTCCGTGGCGATGCTGCTGGTCCGGCTCTTTGCTGGGCGCTTACAAGACCGGCGTGGTGAAAACGCGGTCGTTCCCGGTCTCTTGCTGTGTTTTGCGGCAGGGCTAGGACTCCTTGCCCTCACCCAAGACCTCTGGGCCGTAGTGCTCGCCGGGATTCTGGTCGGATGCGGATTTGGCGGTGCTGTGCCTTGTTTGCAAGTGGTCGGAGTCCAACGGGCCACACCAGAACGCGTCTCGATGGCCACCTCAACCCACTTTCTCGCGCTGGACTCCGGGGTGGCGCTCGCTCCAGTGTTGCTGGGATCGTTGATTATCTACTCGGGGTATCGTCTGCTGTATGCAACCGGCGTCGGTCTGATGCTGGCCAGCCTGGGGATCTATTGGTTCGTGCACGGCCGGTACCACCGTGGCAGGATACCGCGTGGGGGAATGTAACACAAACCTGTTAGACTGATTCCGGTGCTTGCTGCGGTCCGCGGTGGCGGGCACTGGCTGGCAACCCACGGGTTGGCAGTGTTGTCCTTGAACGCGGCACACTCCAAGGAGTTTTTATCATGGCATTAGCCCCTGAAGTTAAACAGCAGATCATCCAAGAATACGCGACTCACGAAGGTGACACCGGTTCTCCTGAAGTTCAGGTTGCCGTGCTGACCCGTCGTATCTCGGATCTGACTGAGCACTTGAAAGAGCACAAGCACGACCACCACACTCGCCGTGGCCTGATGGCTCTGGTGGGTCGGCGTCGTCGCATGTTGCAGTACCTGCAGAAAGTCGACATTGAGCGCTACCGCTCCTTGATCGAGCGACTGGGACTGCGTAAGTGATCTATCTGACCGAAGGCGGCGAACTTGGGATCAAGTCGCCGCTTTCGTTGTGTCAGGCCACAGTAGGCCGATGCTGATAAGTCAATAACCCTGAAACTCCACTGATAGGTCAGCCACGTTCGTGTGCGGTCCTCGACAGTGGCTTTCGGAACCGCGGTGTCCTACCGGTATCGTACCGGTGGGTTATCCCACAGCATCCGAGGGCTTCGATCGAAGACCGACTGGGGTAGGCCTTGAGGTGGAAAACCACGAAAGGAGACCCATGGAGGGTCCTGAAATTAAGTTTTCCGAAGCCGTGATTGACAACGGCGCCTACGGCAAGCGCACGGTGCGCTTTGAAACCGGCCGGTTGGCCCAGCAGGCTGCTGGGTCGGCCATGGTCTACATCGATGATGAGACGTCGATGCTCTCGGCCACCGCGGTGGGCAATAGCCCGCGCGAAGGTTTCGACTTCTTCCCGCTGACCGTCGACGTCGAGGAGCGTCAGTACGCCAAGGGCGAGATCCCCGGCTCGTTTTTCCGTCGTGAGGGTCGTCCCTCCACCGATGCGATTCTGACCTGCCGTCTAATTGACCGCCCGTTACGACCGGCCTTTAAGAAGGGCATCCGCAACGAGGTCCAGGTCGTGGTCACCGTGACCTCCATCGCCCCCGATGAGCTCTACGACACCGTGGCCATCAACGCCGCCTCGATGTCCACCAGCCTGTCCGGCATGCCCTTCTCCGGCCCGATCGGTGGCGTGCGTATGGCGCTGATGGACAACGGCTCCGGAGAGCGCCAGTGGATTGCCTTCCCGAAGCACTCCCAACTGGACGACGCCGTGTTCAACATGGCGGTCGCCGGTCGTCTGGTCGATGACGACATTGCGATCATGATGGTCGAAGCCGAAGCCACCGACCACGTGTGGAAATTGGTCAAAGAACAGGGCGCTCAGGCGCCCACCGAAGAGGTCGTCGCTGACGGTCTGGAAGCTGCCAAACCCTTCATCCGCGCCCTGTGTGAGGCGCAGGCCGACCTGCGCGAACGGGCTCAGAAGGATCCCGTTGATGTGCCACTGTTCATTGACTACCAAGAAGACGCCTACCAGGCTGTGGAGAAACTGGCCTCCACGCGATTGGGTGAGATCTACACCATTGCCGATAAGCACGAGCGTGAGTCGGCCGACAACGCTTACCGCGAGGAAGTCGTGGAAGAACTGACCGGTGAAGGCCGGGAGTTCGAAGAGCGTGCCGATGAAATCGCTAAGGCCTACGGTGCAGTCACCAAACAGGTAGTACGCCAGCGCATCCTGAAGGACCAGGTCCGGATCGACGGTCGTGGTCTGACCGACATCCGCAAGCTGACTGCCGAGGTGGAGGTCCTGCCACGCGTGCACGGCTCGGCCATTTTCGAACGTGGCGAAACCCAGATCATGGGCGTGACGACCCTGAATATGCTCAAGATGGAGCAACAGATTGATTCGCTGAACCCGGTCACCAATAAGCGCTACATCCACCACTACAACTTCCCGCCCTACTCCACCGGTGAAACCGGCCGTGTGGGTTCGCCCAAGCGTCGCGAGATTGGGCACGGCGCCCTGGCCGAACGCGCTCTGGTGCCGGTCATCCCCTCCCGCGAAGAGTTCCCCTATGCGATCCGTCAGGTCTCCGAGGCACTGGGCTCCAACGGCTCGACCTCTATGGGCTCGGTGTGTGCCTCGACCCTGGCGTTGTACAACGCCGGCGTGCCACTGAAAGCTCCTGTGGCCGGTATCGCCATGGGTCTGGTCTCCGACACCGTCGACGGTGAAACGCGCTATGCTGCCCTGACCGACATCCTCGGCGCTGAAGATGCGTTCGGTGACATGGACTTCAAGGTTGCCGGTACCTCCGAGTTCGTTACCGCCATCCAGCTGGACACCAAGCTGGACGGTATTCCCGCCTCGGTGCTGGCTGCCGCCCTGACCCAGGCTCGCGAGGCGCGGTTGCACATCCTGTCGGTGATCGCCTCGGCCATCGACGGCCCCGACGAGATGAGTCCCTACGCTCCGCGGATCCTCACCGTACAGATCCCGGTCGATAAAATCGGTGAGGTCATCGGGCCGAAGGGCAAGATGATCAACACCATTCAGGAAGACACCGGTGCTGAAATCAGTATCGAAGATGACGGTACGGTGCTGATCGGTGCCACCGAGGGTGCTGCCGCAGAAGCGGCCCGGGGTGCGATCAACAGCATCGCTAACCCGCAGGTTCCCGAGGTCGGGGAGCGCTACCTGGGTACGGTCGTGAAGACCACCAGCTTCGGCGCGTTCATCTCGCTGACCCCCGGTAAGGACGGTCTGCTACACATCTCCGAGTTGCGCAAGCTCAACGACGGCAAGCGTGTCGCAGATGTTGAAGACGTCGTAGGTGTTGGCCAAAAGATTCAGGTCGAAATCACCAAAGTCGATGACCGTGGCAAGCTGTCACTGATCCCGGTTACCGAAGAGTCCGATGAGGACTAATTCCCGGCTTTGACTGACACGATGACGGCCCCGCACTCGATATGGGTGGGGGCCGTTGTCGCGCACGGACTAGATGAGGACGAATCCCCGATGATCGTAGTCGGCGAGCAACTTGGCCACCGGTTCCAGGTGGTGAACTGGGATAACGCACACGTCGACTGGTGTACTTCGACGTGGTGGTGTTGGGTTCAACCTGGGACTACAGTGACCGACGAGAGGACTTCCTCGCCTGGCCGGATCACGTTAGCCAGGCCAGCACCCTGGCCAATCCGACCGAGATGATCCGGTGGACGACGGGGTGGCTATAATCCCCATCACGGTGATCGAGCCTGGGGAAACACTCGGTGGCCATCCGCAGTCTGTCGTGGTGATTAAACCTGCCATTGGCGCGGGGAGTCGGTACGTCTCACGGTTCCACCACACCAGCCCTTGAGTCGGTAGCCACCGAGGGAGAATGGCTGCTGGTATTCATCATTGGAGAATTTAGCCACGTTGCCAATAAGCGGGTCAGCATTCCCGAAACGGGAGCGATCATCGGCACGCTCTTTGCCGAGGAAACCAACACGCCGTGGCAGGCTACCGCAGATCAGGTGCGCTTGGCGCAGGATGCTATCGCGAGCGTCACTGATCGGTGGGGCACCATCCCGACCTATGCCCGGGTGGATGCAGTCATCGATGACGCCGGATTCTACCGGGTGCTCGAACTTGAACTGCCGGCTGGAGTCAGGCACTAAACTACCCAGCATGGCCACCATCGATATTGACCCGCAGTACTCCGGTGTGATCTATAACGGTGGGGGAGGTAACCTCGTTGAACGCACCGTCCTGGAGAACGGTGTGCGTATCCTGACCGAAGTGATGCCCGGACAAAAAGCCGTTTCCATCGGATTTTGGATCGGGGTGGGCTCGCGGGATGAACAGCCATCAGGATACGGGTCAACCCACTTTCTTGAGCACCTGCTGTTCAAGGGCAGTGCGAATTACACCGGGTGGGATATTTCCGAAGCTTTCGACCGGGTCGGTGGAGATGTCAATGCTGCGACCGCGAAAGAGTCCACCTGTTACCACGCCCGGGTGATCAACACCAACCTCGCGATGGCGGTAGACATTCTCACAGATATGGTGACCGCACCACTGCTCGAGTCAGAGCAGATGGATACCGAGCGCGGAGTCATCCTCGAAGAACTCGCCGTCGACAGCGACGACCCGGCTTATGTGGTCCACGAATCCCTGGCCGAACAGGTCTTGCTCGGACACCCGCTCGGCCGGTCCATCGGTGGCACCCCCGAGGTGATCAACTCCATCAGTCGCGAGGACATGGTAAGCCACTACAACCGGTGGTACCGCCCCGAGCAACTCGTGATTACCGCAGCCGGAGGGCTTGACCACAAAGAACTGGTGCAAACGGTTTCTGCCGCACTGAGCCGTAGTGGATGGATGAGTCCGGAAAGCAACCTGATCCAGACCCCGGCACCGCGTCGCGACCACCACGCTGAATTCCCGGTCATGAACACCGAACGCCTCACGCTTACCCGTCCAGTAGAACAAACCGCGGTGATGGTCGGTGGCCGGGGCCTGAATACCGTGGATCCACGCCGGTTCGCGATGACGGTGATGAACGTCATTCTCGGTGGCGGGATGACCTCTCGGTTGTTCCAAGAAATCCGAGAACGGCGTGGCCTGGCCTACTCGACCTATTCTTTTGCTGCCAGCTACTCTGATCTGGGCTACTTCGGAATGTATGCCGGATGCCATCCAGCTAAAGCCGACGAGGTCATTGAGGTCATGAGCACAGAACTCGACACGCTCGCGCAGAAAGGCGTCACCGCCGATGAGCTCGAACGAGCCCACGGTCAAATCGCAGGAAACGTGGTGTTGGGACTAGAAAACACCGAAGCACGGATGTCACGACTCGGACGCGCCGAACTCGTCACGGGTCAATACACGTAGTGCCTCATGTCAAACTGAGCGCGAAGGGTAAGTCGTGCCTCACAGATCGTGAGCGCGAGAGGTCGCGTGGCTGCAGTGTCGTGCCTCAGCTAGTTTGAGCGCGAAAACTTGGGTTAGCTGGC
>NZ_QHLP01000039.1:0-1165 GCF_003185985.1 Auritidibacter sp. NML100628 | reverse complement strand
GGCTCTTCGTAATTGAGGGTGTGGATCAGTGATTCCAGGACACGGCGTGGCGCTGCCCGGATAGACGTCGAGGTCTTCCGATGATGGAAGTTCTTACACAGTCCATCCGAAAGACCTCGACGTGTCCAAGCTTACTTTCTCATCTCCTGATCTCACGACGTTCTGCCGGCTCGACTCCCTTGACCTCACGTGCATTGGCCAGCACATCACCGGGCACAAAGCCATTCTGGAATGCCAGCCCAACACTGCCGATGACTGGTGCCGACGGTGTGGCGGACACGGGATCGTCCGCGACACCGTCGTCCGCCACCTCGCCCACGAACCCTTCGGCCACCGGCCCACCACGCTTCACATTCGCCTCCGCCGGTACAAATGCGTCGAATGCGGCCGCGTATGGCGTCAGAACACCACTGCTGCGGCGCCACCACGAGCGAAGATCTCGCGAACCGGCCTCGACTGGGCGCTGCGTGCCCTCGTCATCGACCACGACACCGTGTCCGTGATCGCACGCAAACTCGCCGTGTCCTGGCACACCGCGAACTCCGCGATCCTCGCGCAGGGACATCGACTGCTGATCGACGACCCGGCCCGGTTCGACGGGGTCAGCGTCATTGGTGTCGACGAACACGTCTGGCGGCACACCAGGCGCGGTGACAAGTACGTCACCGTCATCATCGACCTTACTCCCATCAGCCAGAAAGCAGGCCCGGCACGCCTGCTCGACATGGTGCCCGGACGATCGAAACAGGTGTTCAAGCAATGGTTGAAAGCCCGACCGAAAGACTGGCGTGATGGCATCGACGTCGTCGCGATGGACGGATTCTCCGGCTTCAAAACAGCCTCCGTTGAGGAACTGCCCGAGGCTGTCGAAGTCATGGACCCGTTCCACGTCGTCAAACTCGCCGGTGATGCCCTCGACGAGGTACGCCGCCGCATTCAGCAGGAAACCACCGGGCATCGCGGACGAGCAACAGACCCGTTGTATCGAGCGCGCAGGACTCTGCACACCGGTGCTGATCTGCTCACGGCCAAACAGCAGGAGCGGATCGTAGACCTCTTCGCCGACGCCAACTTCACCGCCGTCGAAGTCACCTGGGCCGTCTATCAAGACATTGTGCGCGCTTACCGAACCAACGACGGCAACGAGGGCAAGAAGCTCTTACAA
>NZ_QHLP01000038.1:0-1177 GCF_003185985.1 Auritidibacter sp. NML100628 | reverse complement strand
ACTCGTCGAAGGACAAGTCACCACGAACTGGAAACAGGCACTAGCCCAACTCGCGGCAGCCTACCCCGACCGAATGAACCCATACCTGTAAACCCAACCCCCGTACACAACAGAATTGACAACCTCGGCCTCCTCAGGTGATCTCTTTATACGAGTCGGATATGTGATTTACTCCACCTCTACCAGAAAAGATGAGGTTGAAACCAGCCCGAGCGAGATTCACCATATGGAGTTCAGTAAGCTCACTGACGATACGTAAGAGCGCTACTGACATCCGAGAAAGAAAGCAAAAAGTAGCCACGCCAACACCCCACCACGCAACGCAGCAACACAAGACCAACGACCAAATTCCTAAAGCTCCTCAGCACAACATCAGAAAATATTATCGGCACCAGAACACTCAGACCCACCAAGCCCTTAGTTATATGCACAGACGGGACGACACGAGCGGGGGCTGTGCTCCATTGGGCAGCGACTTGAGATGTGTCATCGAGACCGGGGATCAGTGCGTCGAGCCGCCACTGGTGTGCTTGGAAGACGCGAGTGGCGTCCGGATCGACTGGCATATGCACATAGATCCGTCCGGCTGTCTCCTGGAACTCCTCCGTCCGAGACAGTCCGGTCAAGAGTTTGTCGAGCACGTCAGTATCTGTCCAAACAATCGTGGATAGCTTGGTTGATCCACCCTTCTTCTTGGTCAGGATGATTCCGCCGAGTCCCCGGCCATCGGGAGAGGACGCGAAATAGGCCGTCTTGGCCTTAGCGTTGACTGGATCTGGCTCGGCCCGACGGGGACCATAGGTGACCTTGGTCGCTGCAAGATCAGTTCCGTCTTCCCGCGACGGTACTGATCCGGTGCCGTCCCGACTTGTACGAACCCCTGTCGAAAGAAGAAGGTTCGGGCGTTGAGGTTGTCGTCGCTAACCGTGCAGTAGAGAAGACGGACGTCATGGGGAGCCGGGTTCAATAGTGCCTCTCCTGCGCCACGGCGCCGAGCTGAAGGGTCGACGATCAGTGGGCTGATCTTGGCAGTGCAGTGACGCTTGACTGCGAGGTTGATGTAGCCGATCGGGCGGCCTCCAGGCTCTTGTCTGGCGACATATCCCAGTTGGGCGAGAGAGTTGAAGCCGTTGGCGTCTTGTCCATTTGCGCGGTGGGCGTTGATCAGGCGAGTGAG
>NZ_QHLP01000037.1:0-1236 GCF_003185985.1 Auritidibacter sp. NML100628 | reverse complement strand
AAGGCCGCTCTAGACTCAAACCGTCAGTGCAACACCCCTAGTCAACTTCTGGTAGAGGTGGAATATGGCGAAACTAGGACGACCTGGACTGCCGGAGACCGAACGCCGCCGAGTCTGGGAACTATGGAAACAAGGACACTCCTTTACGGAGATCTCTGAAACCGTTGGCGTGCCGCCTGGATCCGTGTTTTCGATCTTACGGCCCCGGGGTGGGATCTGGTTCCCAGAGCCCACCCCGCCGCCGGGCGCATTGAGCCTGGTTGAGCGCGAGGAAATCTCACGCGGTTTGGCCGCCGACAAATCCATCCGGACTATTGCTGCGGAACTGGGCAGAGCACCTTCGACGATCAGCCGAGAAATTGCTAAGAATAAGGGTCCCAAGCGGTATCGGGCCATCGATGCCCATGATCGCGCCACCCGCAAGCGGTCCCGGCCGCAGCGGCTGAAACTCCAAAAGAACCCAGTGCTGACGAACTACGTCAGCGCACGATTGCAGCGTTACTGGTCACCGGAACAGATCGCGGGCAGACTGCGCTTGGACTACCCCAACAATGCGCGGATGCACATCAGTCATGAGGCCATTTATCGGACCGTGTACTTGCACAAGGTCCGCAAGATCCTGCCGCATCATATTCACCGGTGTTTGCGCCGCAATCGCCCGATTCGGCACGGCAAGCACTATTCCACCCGGGGTCAATGGCGGTCCCAAATCAAAAACGCCCGCTCCATTCATGACCGGCCAGCCGAAGCCGAGGATCGGACCATGCTGGGGCATTGGGAGGGCGATTTGATCATTGGCGGCACCAGCTCCCAGATTGCCACCCTCGTGGATCGAGCCAGTCGGAAAGTCGATTTGGTGCAGCTCGCTGATCGCAGTGCACAGCACCTGACCACGGCGCTGAGCCAGCGCAGAACCCAGCAATCATCAGTCGAGGTCAAGACCCTGACCTGGGACCGCGGCATGGAACTCGCCGACCACCAGACCATCACCCAGGCCACCGGTGTAGAGGTGTTCTTTGCTGATCCACTCAGCCCCTGGCAGCGTGGTACTAACGAAAACACCAACGGGCTGATCCGCCAATACCTACCGAAGAAAACTAACCTGAGCAAGTACTCGCAAGCTGACCTGGATCAGATCGCCCATGAACTCAACACCCGGCCCCGGAAATGTTTAGGCTACCGCACCCCGATTGAAGCCGAACACGCCGGTGTTGCCTTGACGATTTGAACCCAAGG
>NZ_QHLP01000036.1:0-1356 GCF_003185985.1 Auritidibacter sp. NML100628 | reverse complement strand
GGCTCTTCACAATCGAGGGTGTAGACGGGGGTCTCGGGGAAGTGGCGCGTCGATAGCTGGATAGAGGTCGAGGCCTTCCGATGATGGAAGTTCCTACACAAGCCATCTGAAAGACCTCGACGTGCCTAACGCTACCTTCGACGACTGTGACCTGACCAAGTTTTGCCGGCTGGACGAGCTCGGCCTTCAAGCTACCGGGCAACGGGTGGAGCCCGGGCGGGCGGTACTGGCCTGTCGGGTGGTGGAGCCAGATGAGTGGTGTCACCGCTGTGGTTCTCAGGGCACCGCGCGGGGCACGGTGATCCGCCGGCTGGCGCACGAGCCGCTGGGCTGGAGGCCCACGACTCTGCACGTCACGGTTCGGCGCTACCGGTGCGCCGACTGCGCCCACGTCTGGCGCCAGGACACCACCGCCGCGGCAGAGCCGAAGGCCAAGCTCTCCCGCCGTGCCCTGCGCTGGGCCCTGGAAGCTCTGGTCGTGCAGCACCTGACCATCGCCCGGGTCGCCGAGGCGTTGGGGGTGCGGTGGAACACCGCCAACGACGCCGTGCTGGCCGAGGGCAAGCGTCTGCTCATCGACGACCCGGCCCGGTTTGACGGGGTCACCGCGATCGGCGTGGATGAACACGTCTGGCGCCATACCCGGCGTGGCGACAAGTACGTCACCGTGATCATCGACCTCACACCACTGCGCGTCGGCACCGGTCCGGCGAGGTTGCTGGACATGGTCGAGGGCCGCTCCAAACAGGCCTTCAAGACCTGGCTGGCCGAGCGTCCGGCTTCCTGGCGGGATGGCGTGGAGGTGGTGGCGATGGACGGGTTCACCGGCTTCAAGACCGCAGCCACTGAGGAGATCCCCGAAGCCACCACGGTCATGGACCCCTTCCATGTGGTCCGCCTGGCCGGAGACGCGCTCGAGCGATGCCGCCGGCGAGTCCAGCAACAGGTGAACGGCCACCGGGGCCGCAAACAGGATCCGCTCTACAAGGCCCGCCGGACCCTGCTGACCGGGGCCGACCTGCTCACCGAGAAGCAGTATTCCAGGATCCAGGACCTCTTCGAGGCTGACGAGCATGTGGAGGTCGAGGCCACGTGGGCGTTCTACCAGCACATGGTCGCCGCCTACCGCCAGACAGACAGGGCCGAGGGCAGGGCGATGATGGAGCAGCTGATCGCCAAGCTGGGCCGGGCAGTGCCGACCAAGCTCATCGAGCTGGCCGGTCTGGGTAGGACGCTGAAGAAAAGGGCGGCAGACATCCTGGCCTACTTCGACCGCCCCGGAACCTCCAACGGACCCACCGAGGCCATCAACGGACGACTCGAACACCTGCGCGGATCCGCCCTGGGCTTCCGGAA
>NZ_QHLP01000035.1:0-1445 GCF_003185985.1 Auritidibacter sp. NML100628 | reverse complement strand
TATGTCAGCATTCGCTATACCGAACATCTTGCCAAGGCTGGTCTGACGGCATCGGTTGGGACCGCTGGAGATGCTTACGATAATGCATTGGCCGAGACGGTTAATGGCTTGTATAAGACCGAATTGATTTATGCTCGGCCCGCTTGGCCGTCAGCTACTGAGGTGGAATTCGAAACGATGAACTGGGTCCACTGGTGGAATACCACCCGATTGCATGAAGCCTTGAACTACCAGACCCCGACCGAAGCCGAAACCAGCTACCATATGACCCAGGCACAAGCCCTAAGCCCCGTATAGAAAACGGAACAAAACCCAGGGCGCTTCAATCATGAAACGTTCCAAGAAAGTACTTGGGTTGGTGGGTACAGTAGCATTGGCGCTAAGCTTTTTAGCGCCATCTGCAGCATATGCTCAGGAAGCAATCCCCATAGGTACTCCCACCGGTGCTTCCACTGCGCTAGACGACGCGGATATCCCTAATGAGGCCTCGCCGTCCCAGGAAGTCGGCGAAGAGTACATCGACACTTCAGTGTCCGATGGCTTGTTTGGTAACACGCCTGACAGTTCAAATGAGCCCTCATCAGTTCAACTGCAGAGCACTCGATTCACAGGTCGCGTCAAAGCACACTATCCGCATAAGTCGCATGGTCAAACTTCGGGCCATGTCTCGTGGTACCTCACATCGGGGACCAATCGCCAGGTCAAGCTGACATCCACGTTGAAAGCTCGCACCAGCTGGGTCACGTTCAAGACGAAGGCTGGCCCAACCGCAAAAAGCGTTTACGCAGGCGGAGGGGCAGGCAAAGACGCTGTTGCCCGGTACTCGTGCAAAAACAGTAAAAAAAGAGACTGGTACACCTACGGTGCAGCCTACGCCCCCGGTACCACTAAGCCTTTCGGCAGCCATTCGAGCGCTGTCAAGTCGGTTGCTTGCGATGGTGGCCTGCCGTAGCGATCAACAGCTGAACGGCAACGTGGGCGGAACATAGACCTGGTCCACGTTGCCGATCAGTTATGACAATCATCCGCCGCAACGAGGGGATTCATGTCGCATCGCAGTCCTATGAGCAAGGTCTCGGCTCTCCTGCTTTTAGTGTTTTCCTTTTATATCCTTTCAGCGTGCACCTCAGCACCAACACCGGACCCCCTCTCATCGGGGACTGCCGATGATGGGGCTGGCACGAATGATTTCTCAACGATTAGCGTTGGTTCCGAGGGAAGGCTTGTCGACGTGGTTGTTGATGATGAGATCACAACGTGGCTCAATACCATCGCCGAATCAGACAATGAGTTGCCTCCAACACCGAAGAATAGTGCCTGGCAGACGTACACGATGCCTACTGGTGACACGGTGATATTCGAGGCAAGAGGTCAAGCCTCCTTTGATGTCCTTGAAATTCTTGCATACCCAGACGGACTCGATGCTGAAGGCGTGCCGGTTAGTG
>NZ_QHLP01000034.1:0-1456 GCF_003185985.1 Auritidibacter sp. NML100628 | reverse complement strand
GGGGTGTCCCTATGGTGTTTGTCAAGCCGCGGTCGGGGTGCGGGGTTCGTATAGGGTGCCTGTTTTCATCATCGCGTACATGACGTTTAGTCGACGCCGGGCTAGGCACATGATCGCTGCGTTATGGCGCTTGCCTTCGGCTCTTTTCCGTTCGTAGTATGCCTTTGATACCGGGTCGTGGCAAGACGCAACCCATGCAGATCGAAATAACGCGTTCTTCAACTTCTTGTTCCCGGCACGGGCAGGGAACTCGCCTCGGATTGACGTTCCGGATCGTCGGGTTACTGGAGCAATTCCGGCATAGGCGGCCAGGTGTCCTGGCGTGGGGAAGGCGGACAGGTCGCCAGCGGCCAGGAGGATTTGCGCTGCGGTCTTGACCCCGACTCCTGGCATCGACGTCAAGACCGTGGAAAGAGGGAAGTCGTCGACCAGCTTTTCTACCTCTTCGGCTACGATGTCCCGTTGATGCTTAAGCTCTTTGATCTGAGCGGCAACCCTCGGGATGATGAGTTCGACAGCGTCAGCACCTGGCACTGTGACGGTCTGCTCTGACAGTGCTGCGAAGACCTGGTCGATGAGCGGGCCGGGGTCTTTGCGGCTGTGGTGACGTGCCCACCGTTTCACTCCGGCTTTGCCTGCAGCTTTGAGTCCGGCGGGACCGTGGTAGCGGATCAAGAGATCCAACACGATCGCCCGAGTGAGAACGACACCGGGGAATACACGTTCCAGTGATGGGTAGATCTGGACCAAGAGAGACCGTAGCCGATTGATCGCGCGCGTTGATTCACGAGCGAGGTCTTCATCGAACCCTGAGAGCACCTTCAGTGCTGACAAGACCTCGGAATTACGGTCCACGGCTCGTAGCGTGTGTGGCATTGTCCGGGCGGTATCAGCGATGATGAACGCGTCCCTTGCGTCGGTCTTCGACCGTCCCGGATACAGGTCTGCGGCCTTGCGCATTGCCAGTCCGGGCAGGTAGGCGACGTCCGCACCGAGATCACGGGCGACAGCGATTGGCAGTGCTCCGATCGTGTTCGGCTGGTCGACCACAACCAGCACCGGACCGTGCTGCTGCAAATCGGTGATGACCTTCCGTAGCGCGGTCTCATCTTGAGGCAACTCTTGGTCATACACACGTTGCCCCTCGGGTGTGAGCGCGCATCCATGATGGGCGGTCTTACCGACATCGAGTCCTAGTGTGATGGAGTATTCGGCTGTCATGACAGGTCCCCCTCGTCCTGTAATACCCGGGTCGCTGATGTCACGACACCCGATGCTGGCACCCACGTTACGAAGAGACCTCGAACAAAGCCGGGCCACGTCCCTATCAGCAGTCAACGCGCGTCCTGGACTCCTGGCGGCAACACCCCCCGGATCATCGATGACAGGGCAAAAAAACCATACCAGGACCAGCGACCAGATCCTCTGATGAGGACCTACAAATGAATGTAACGGG
>NZ_QHLP01000033.1:0-2296 GCF_003185985.1 Auritidibacter sp. NML100628 | reverse complement strand
GACTCGTCGAAGGACAAGTCACCACGAACTGGAAACAGGCACTAGCCCAACTCGCGGCAGCCTACCCCGACCGAATGAACCCATACCTGTAAACCCAACCCCCGTACACAACAGAATTGACAACCTCGTGGCGATCTTTATGGATCGCCACTGCCACCCCTCACGAGAAAGGCATATCAAGTTGAAAATGGAACTTACTCACGATACTCCGAATACCGGATCCGACACGAGATCCAAAACACTCTTCAAGATTCTCCTGATCGGCCTTCTCATAGCCGGTCTTGGCATGACATCCGCCCCCACAGCTTTAGCGCAATCTCAGACCAATACAGCACCTACTGCCACGGAGCAGCACTCGGATGATGCGCAAACCGACGAACTAGTAGCCGAACCCCAGATCGCGTGGGGTGCAGTCATTCGAATCTTTACTTCGAAACCAGCCTGTGAAGCAGCACGGGTGGCGTATAACGCCATGTTCCCTGATTTCCACACCTTGGAATGCCAACGAAGCGGTAGCGCTTGGTACTTGGTGCGCGCATGACTACCAACATCGGAGCCGACACCAGTTCTGTAAGAATCAAGGAATGGCAGACTCAGGCGCGCCAGTTTATCAACACCCAGAAGTACATCGAAGTGCTTCCTGCGGCGCCGGAAGAGAACCCATGGGCACCAGCATCACTGAATCGAATGGAGGTTGCGTTTCTCGAAAGTTGGGGCAATCGTCCCAATGATCTGAGCAGCGAGATGCGCACTTACTATGAATGGTTTCTGGGTGAAGGTCTCGTCCGACTGTTTGGTGGCACCTGGGTATATCTGCCCGGGCATCTCATCAACGCGAAAGAGACAGAGGGTGGTTACGGCGTCCAATACGATGGCGCTGAGCACATCGACGTGGTAACCAGCTTGCTTCCTATGGCACTTGACGTGTCGCAGGGATCATGGTGGAGCGCGACCTTCCGCATCACCGCACAGCAACTCGAACGGGACTACCCGGACCCGTAGCATCTCCCGGTTCTGCAAAAAACGTGCCCCGCCGCCCGCCAGCAACTCGTGGACTTCTAATGCTAGGAGTCCACGAGTTACTGAGTGGTCGGTCCAGTAGCGCAGGACCAGCTATGCAGCCAAGGCGAATCGACCCTTCGCCCACTTCTCCACGATCTGTGCCATGTCATCAGCATGCGTGTCGTCGTAGCTCCAGGGTTGGTTGAACTGCAGTAAGTTGGGATGCTCCAACTCCAGGTGCGGAAGCTTCTCCTCCCGGATCCGGACGACAAGGTATCCCGCATCCAGCAACGCCTGGGTTTTTATCGGCGTCTCGCTCGAATGATCCCTTCTTGCTGTGCCAGTACTCGCCGTCATACTCGACCACAATTCGGGTGTCTGAGTTTCCTAGCTGGCCGAGGAAGTCGACCTCCATGTACGTTTTCTTACGCCAGAATAACCGCAGCTTTCGTTTGGCGTTGGGCAAGCCAAGCGGGCCGCTAGTGAGACGCTCGCGGAGATCAGCTTCGATGTTGGACGCGCGCCGGGAGGAACACTCTGGGCAGCCCTGCCCATAGTAGACGCCTGTTCGCTGGGCAGGTGTTGCCTTCCAGACGTGCTCCTTGTTGTCAGGGCATTCCCACCAGCGCTTCTTCTGGCTAGAACCGCGTGTCACGTCCGTCGGTTTGTCGTCACCGTTCAAGGTCGGATGCCACTGGGCTGCGATCACTGGGTCAGTGGTCTCCAGGTCATTAAAGCCAATCAAGATTCGCTTATTTGAGCAGTAAGGGCACCCAGTTCCCTTGCCGTTGGACCTGTTGCCAATTGTGCAATCGTAGGAATGCCCTTTACTGCACTTCCACCAAGCCTTTTTGTGGCTGTGCGGTGAGACGGTTGTCGGATGTAGCCCGATCTTGTTGTTCTTTTCGTAGTCCCACTCTGGAAGCAGGTCAGGTCGCTTTGTTTCCAGGTCGTTGAACCCTTTGAGGAGTTTCTGATTCGAGCAGTAGTAACAGCCTCCACCTCGGCTCCTGCGATAGACATGCATTTTGAAATCATGCCCCAGATCGCATGTCCACCAGAACTCTGTCTTGCTGCCCATAGTTACGGTGTCGGGAGTACGGCCGCCGTTCTTCTTGGTATTCCACTGCTTGGCCAAATCAGGGCGCAGGGTCTCCAGGTCATTAAACCGGCTCTTCACAATCGAGGGTGTAGACGGGGGTCTCGGGGAAGTGGCGCGTCGATAGCTGGATAGAGGTCGAGGCCTTCCGATGATGGAAGTTCCTACACAAGCCATCTGAAAGACCTCGACGTG
>NZ_QHLP01000032.1:0-2540 GCF_003185985.1 Auritidibacter sp. NML100628 | reverse complement strand
GCCACGGAGAGCGTCAAAGTCACTCTTCTGAGGCTGTTCGACGATGAAGTCATCGGTCATGACCTTGCCACCTTCCTGCGCTGACCGGTAGGCGACTGCGGTGCTGACGAGCCACCGCTCAGCGCTTCTGTGTGTTGTACTCGAACCGAAGCTATCACGGGCGTGATATATAGCACGAGTGTGACACACCGTACCGCCCCGATCCAAGCCATCGCCACCCGACCCCCGTGGCTACGACGTTGGAGCGGGGAATCGGCTCGGGCGACGCTGCGGCTCAACGCCGCTACCAAGGTCTGGGTTCCATCATTTGTCACGACCGTGATACCGTGGTGGCCCATGAGCTATCTCGAAGCACAGTCGGTGAGCTACACGCTGGCCGACGGTCGGCCCCTGCTCCGCGACGTCTCGTTCCGTGTCGGCCCTCGGGAGAGAGTGGCGGTGATTGGAGCGAATGGAGCAGGTAAAACGACACTGTTACGCATCATCACAGGCGAGATCACTCCCGAGGCGGGGGCAGTCTCCCGCAATGGCTCGATTGGAGTGATGCGCCAGTTCGTCGATTCCGGGACGGTCCAAGAATTGCTACTGTCGGTGGCTCCTCCGCCCTTGCAGGAAGCCGCCGCAGAACTACGTCGTGCCGAACAAGCGGTTGCCACTACAGACGATATTGATCGGCAGATGGAATACGCATCCGCTCTGGCCGCTTGGGGCGAGAAGGGTGGTTACGATCTCGAAGTTCTTTGGGATGCGTGCGCCACGGATTCCCTGGGCTTGCCATTCGAGAAGTGTTGGGACCGTCCGGTGACAACGTTATCGGGCGGTGAGCAGAAGCGCCTCATTCTTAACGCGCTCCTTCGTGGCCCTGATGAGATTCTTCTCCTCGATGAACCAGACAACTTCCTCGACGTCCCAGGCAAACGCTGGCTTGAAAACCAGTTGGTCGAATGTAATAAGAGCGTGCTCTATATCAGCCATGACCGCGAACTTCTCGCAAACACTGCCACGAGTATCGTCACTCTCGAGCTGGGCAGCGCAGGTAACACCGCATGGGTTCACTCTGGCGGCTTCAGCGGATATCAGAAGGCACGCACGCAGCGGTTTGAAAGGCTGGACGAACTGCGGCGTCGATGGGATGACGAGCATGCAAAGTTACGTTCGCTTGTTCAGATGTATAAGCAGAAGGCGGCCTATAACTCAGATATGACCTCCCGGTACAGGGCGGCGCAGACTCGGTTGGCCAGGTTCGAACAGGCTGGTCCGCCTGAGGCGCAACCACGGGAGCAAGAACTTGCGATACGTCTACATGGAGGCAGGACGGGCAAGAAGGCTCTGACGTGTGAGCAACTCGAACTCACCGGACTCGTCCGGCCCTTCGACTTCCAAGCTTGGTACGGTGACCGCATTGCCGTTCTCGGCAAGAACGGATCTGGAAAGTCGCACTTCCTTCGTCTGCTAGCAGCCGGCGGCGATGACCCCACCCCTGAACACGAACCTGTATCCGAGATGCAGATTGATCCAGTGACGCACGACGGTACCGCGCATCTAGGCGCCCGAGTCCGTCCGGGCTGGTTCGCTCAAACACATGGACGCCCCGACCTTCGCGGCCGTAGTCTGCTCTCGATACTGCATCGTGGTGACGAGCACCGGCGTGGAATGCCGCGAGAAGAGTCGTCCCGAGTGCTAGCTCGTTACGAGCTCGCCCGTTCCGCCGAGCAGAACTTCGATTCCCTGTCTGGGGGGCAACAAGCTCGCTTCCAGATCCTTTTGCTCGAACTTGGCGGTGCGACAATGTTGCTTCTCGACGAGCCGACTGACAATCTCGACTTGGAGTCAGCGGAGGCCCTTCAACGAGCGCTCAGAGCCTATGACGGGACAGTTCTTGCCGTGACCCATGACCGTTGGTTTGCCCGAGATTTCGATCGCTTCTTGGTCTTCGCCAAGGACGGACAGACGTACGAAACCGACCATCCTGTATGGGACGAATCTGTCAAAAGGAAATGAGGATGAAAACACATGCCTGCACGCATAGACGCAGAGGAACGCCGCCAGTATGTCATCGATGCTGCATTTCGGTTGATCGTAGCAGAGGGCCTTGAAGGACTTACCCTAAGGAAGGTGGCAGCTGAAGCGGACCTCAATATAGGGTCGGTACGGCACTTTTTTGATGGCCATGAAGACCTACTGACGGCTGCAGCTCACGAAGCCGGAAACCGGATGGGACAGCGACTCATGCACCATCCGGTCGAGCAGTTGAGGGGCCTCGAAGGTGAGGAGGCTCTAACTTCCTTGCAAGATCTCCTGGAACAAGTTCTCCCTGTCGATGAACCGCGGAGGATGGAGGCGATCGTTGTCCTTGAACTCATACGTGCCTCAAGAACACAGACAGTATTTGCATCATCCGCTGCACAGATGGCAAGCGATCTTCATGACATTATTGCTGCGGCACTAGCCTGCCTCGAAGTGCCCAACCCCAGCGCGGCAGCCCGGCAAGTTTCGGCCCTTGTTGGTGGCCTGACACTTGACACCGTCACGCCTCATGG
>NZ_QHLP01000031.1:0-2555 GCF_003185985.1 Auritidibacter sp. NML100628 | reverse complement strand
AGGCGCCACTGGCCTTCAACTGCGCAACAACATCAGCCCCACCAGGCTGATCAACACGATCATCTGTCATGGTCATCATCATGTCCTCTCATCGATGACTCTGTACACAAACAATCTGACACCCTCAGGAGGCCATCCGAGAAGAAAATGATCAACAAAATCGCACCCGTCAGCATTGCTGCTCTCCCAGCAATCGGACTCACCGCCCCAGGAGCCTCCGCACAAATTGACCAACCCATCAACCCAACAGAAACTGCAGAAAATTACGACACTGAAATACCCGAAACGCCTGCACTCGGCAAAACACAGGAGATGCCTGAGCCGGAAGAAGGCAGCGTCTTCGACACCGTGGCAAACGCTGCAGATGCTGATGAGCAACGCGCCATTTTAGAAGCTGAAGGATTCGAACCCAAAACTGGTCCAAATGGCGAAGAGCAATACGAAAAAACAGTCGATGGGATCACCCTGGGGTGGACTATCGATGCTGACGCTGAGCAAGATGGAATCGAACCCATGTGGACCATTGGATGGCAAAATGGGCCATACGTGGCTGCAACTACAGAGCAATGGCAAAATGCAGCGGTGAATGCAGGCATCATCGGGGGCGCCGCATGTACGTTTATCACCGCCACACTCGGCGCAGCAGGATGTGTGGCCGCCGCAGGCGTTGTGACAAACTACATCAATAACATGGATCCCAATGCTGCCCCGCATGACTGCTGGGCGTATTTTGGCCCATTTGGCACAGTTCCGGTACTGCCCTCAAACAGCTGCTAACCCAACGTAACTTCCAGGAGCGTGCCACATGAATGTTCGCATCGTGCCCGCGATTGGTGTGCTTGGCCTCGGTGTAGTGGCCGCTGTATGGGTAGCAGTGTTTGGGTCCCCGAGCTTCGATTGGGTACTGCACTTAGGCCTGAGCTTCTTTGCCGCTGGAATACTCACAACAGTGGCTGTCCTCCAGCAGTGGCAGCATTTCGCGTGGCTGCCACTAGCCGGATTCGCTGTGGCAGCCATCGGCATCATCACGGAGCAAGCATCACTGGCCACCACGGGCTATTTCATCTTCGCTGTCACCACCGTCTGGCACGGACACCAGAAAGAAAAAACAGCACAGCAGAACCACACAACGGACCCTTCCTAAAGCAACAGAACAAGCTCTAACCAACAATCCGATGAGCGTCCCAGATGTTCCCACTCGCTGAGGGGTCTTCTCTGCCATAATAATGTGCATATTCACGGCCCTGACATTTGGGCCGTGAAGTTTAGTTGCAATGGATAATCTCGGATGCGCTGCGCATTACTACATCGTGGTGTCGTCAGGGTGTCAGAGATGGCCTGGTTTGCCGTCAGTGAGTTTGGTCAGTTGTTCGTCAATGAGCTTTGTCAGGCGCGCATTTTCTGTTGCCAACTGGTCTGCGCGGCCTCGTATTTCAGCGGCCTCATGCTGGGCTTGATCCACGGCAGTGCGGGCCTGGGCCTCAGCCTCGGTGGCACGCAGGTTTGCTTGATCAATCTCGTCCCGCAGCGTCTGCTCGGTCTGCTCTGCCTCATGCAGATCCGAGATATAATCTTCAGTATCTTTGGTCAGCTGCTCGACCTCGGCCTGTAACCGGTCATGTTCTGGGGCCACCGCATCCCAGGCGGCTAGATAGGCGTCAGCCCAGATGGCCTCGAACCGACCGTGCACATCCGTGGGCACCTCGGGCACCGGCACCGTATCGTCTTCGGCGGTGGCCTCATTCCAAGCTTTGGCCACCGAGGCGGCCACCGTCATCCGCACCCCCGCAGCCTCTCGAACCGCCCGGGCCGTGACGGCCCGTCCCGTGTCGGCCAACTCACGGGCTGCTGCTTCGGCACGCTCCTCTGGTGTCTGCTGCCGAACCATCAAAACTCCAACCTTCACTCAGACAGTAACTACTATTACCTGTTTCCCTGTTACCATCTTGGGCAAGAAAACACAGCATCACCACAAAAAGTGCGGCGCCCACACCGCGACGCCGCACCACCACGGGGATGGAGCAGTCAGGGCCCGGAAACCAACGAGCAACACACATGATGGCGGAAGGTTAGAGTTCCTTCAGCCCAGAGCCTTCGGCCATGCCCCTGGCTGTCTTTCACCAGCTGTAAATGTTACCTTTACAGCATGGAGGTTTGTGGCTCATCGTAATTGAGAGTGTAGAACCGGTCTGAAGCCACCGGACTCGAGCAGACATCTCGCGATGTAGTGCGTGAGGTTGCGGAAGCCGAGTGCTGAGCCCCGTAGGTGTTCGAGCCTGCCATTGATCGCTTCGGTAGGCCCGTTCGGCGTTCCCGGTCGGGTGAAGAACGCCAGGATATCAGCAGCTCGACGCTTCAGAGTCCGTCCCAACCGTTTGAGCTCGACCAGTCCTGTCGGCAGATTCGTCGTCAGATCGTCGATGACTGATTGTAAGAGCTTCTTGCCCTCGTTGCCGTCGTTGGTTCGGTAAGCGCGCACAATGTCTTGATAGACGGCCCAGGTGACTTCGACGGCGGTGAAGTTGGCGTCGGCGAAGAGGCTTACGATCCGCTCC
>NZ_QHLP01000030.1:0-4447 GCF_003185985.1 Auritidibacter sp. NML100628 | reverse complement strand
AGTCAACGCGCGTCCTGGACTCCTGGCGGCAACACCCCCCGGATCATCGATGACAGGGCAAAAAAACCATACCAGGACCAGCGACCAGATCCTCTGATGAGGACCTACAAATGAATGTAACGGGTGTCCCCTGTGCTTTAAGTCAAGCTGCTTGGGGAACTTTGTTTGGGGTAGCATGATAGAAGCTGGTATCTCGGACCAAGGCGAACATGACGTTGAGGCGGTGGCGTGCCAGACAGATCACCGCGGCGTTATGTTTCTTATCTTCTGCGCGTTTCTTGTTGTAGTGGGCTTTCGATACCGGGTCGTGGCAGGAGGCCACCCATGCGGATCGGAATAAGGCTTTGTTGAGTTGTTTATTGCTAGAGCGGGCCGGGGACTCACCTCGGATCGAGGTCCCAGAGCGGCGCGTTACGGGAGCAATTCCGGCGTAGGTGGCCAGGTGATCTGGGGTGGGGAAGGAGCTGAAGTCTGCTGCAGTGAGCAGGATCGTGGCGGTGGTCTTGATTCCGGCTCCTGGCATAGAAATCAAGACCTGGGTAAGAGGGTGAGTATCGACCATCGTTTCCACCTCGGTGGCCATCAGAGCGCGTTGAGCTTTGAGTTCTTTGATCTGGGCGGCCATCCTGGGAATGATCAGTTCCACGGTAGTTGCTCCAGGCACGGTGACCGTTTGCTCGGCTAGGGCCGTGAAGATCTGGTCGATCAACGCGGAGGGGTCTTTGCGGGCATGATTTTTCGCCCAGCGTTTTACCCCAGATTTGCCAGTAGCCTGCAGGCCGTGGGGTCCGTGATACCGAATCAGCAACTCCAGGACAATGGGCCGTGTGAGGACGGTGCCGGTGAAGACTCGTTCCAGTGACGGGTAAATGTGCACCAGCAACGATCGTAGTCGGTTGATGGCTCGGGTACATTCCCGAGCCAGGTCATCATCAAACCCAGCCAGCACTTTCACCGCCGAGAACAGATCAGATTCCCGATCCATGGCTCGTAGCGTATGGGGCATGGTTCTGGCGGTATCAGCAATGATGAACGCGTCCCGGGCATCAGTTTTGAACCGGCCGGGATACAGATCAGCAGTCTTGCGCATCGCCAAGCCCGGCAAGTATGCCACGGTGGCGCCACAGTCTCGGGCCACCGCGATCGGTAAGGCACCAATGGTGTTAGGCTGATCGACCACCATCAGCACTGAACCGTGCCTTTGGAGCTGAACGATGACGTCTTGCAATGCGGTTTCGTCTTGCGGTAATTCCCGGTCGTAGAGTTTCTCGCCGGTGGTTGTCAGGGCGCATCCGTAATGTGCGCTTTTACCAACGTCTAGCCCCAGGATCACATCGTAGGTTGTTGTCATGGCAGTCTTCCTCACTGCTGGTAGCAAGGCCGCTGTGATCATGACACCCGATGCTTGCACCCACGTTACGAAGAGACTTCAACACACTGCTTGGGCCGTATCCCTATGAGAAGTCAACGCGCGTCCTGGACCTCTGGTGGCAACACCCCCCGGACCATGAAATGACAGGGCAACACAGCCATACCAGAGCCAGCGACCAGGTCCTTGGATAGACCTAAGAAATATCCTAGAAGGACCTATAAATAAATGTAACGGGTCTTTTCGAAAGATCCTTCTCAAAACGGGAAGCTTCTTTTCTCGTATGGAGCGAAGGGGTAGTGCGTGGGGAGTTCGATGCTTTGTTCGAGCGTAACCGCGTAGTGTCTATCCGTGGTGTTGCAATAGAAGACGAGACGGAATGTGCGTGTCCCGAGAATGTTTTTGGACAGTACGTTTACCGTAGGGATTTTAGCCCCAGGGAAGCATGCCCGGATGAGTACAGCGGAGCTCAACACCTTTTAGGCTCCCCGTCCGGCGGTAGTTGTCCAACATGGGAGAAGCGAACCCCCCACTGGTCGCTGGCTACGCCCATCTGGTCCAAACCAACGTCTAGCCCCGATCCTGCAATGCCTTGTGTAGGCGCCGGATTTTACTCGCGTTCGGCAGCTTATCGCGGCTCCACGTCGATTGCGCCGTCCAGCAAGCGGTTGTTCATATCGACGATAGCCTCGTGGCGTTCCGCTTCGGTCATGTCCGCTGCGCGACGCTGGTTTACGCCAGTAGCGCTTCCGCTTCCTCCCGAGTGATCTGACGGGCCACCTGCGCGATTATCAATTCCTGGAAGATTGACGGGAAGTCCACTTTTGATCTGTCAAGTCCGGCTGCTTGTACGGTGGCTGCGGTTTGGTCATTCCTTGCCGCTGGCGTGCCACTGTCCACCATGGGGGCTGCCCGTCGCCACTTTAAAAGTATCGGTTGTTGTCCCAGATTTCCCAACTGTCGAACTGGTCGCGTAGGGAGTAGTTCAAATGAAGCATCTCTGGATTTAGCCTGTGCTCGGCATGTAGAATCTCGTCATACCCTGCCAGTTGGTGACGCCCGTTAATCGAGGAGTGTGCAGTTCCGGTGAACATGTGATCTCCACTCAGCCCTGCTGAGAAGTGACCCAAGCTTCTACCCCCCGGGAGATCACTATGCCCGCAATTGCCCTCGATGATGTTTCTTTTTCCTATGGCTCCCGTCTCGTCCTCGACCGTGTGAGTCTGCACGTTTCTGCCGGTGAGCGAGCCTTCTTAATCGGCCCGAACGGGGTCGGTAAATCAACGCTGCTGAAAATTCTGACCGGTGATCTGATACCCGTTTCGGGAGGAGTTGTTTCTGGCGTTGTTCCTCAGCGTATTCCCGATCCGGAGTCTTTCGACGGCAGCGTTGCGCAGTTCCTCGACTCGGCACTGGCACCGTTCAGGGAGCTGTTGTTGCGTTTTGAGCAAGTCACTGAGGCCATCGCGTCTGGGCAGGATGGTCTTGCGGGCGAGTACGATCAGATCCTCGCTCGGTTGAACGCGCTGGATGTATGGTCATTGGATTCACGCGTGAACGAGACTCTTGCCGGGCTGGGTCTCGTCGAATTCACTGGGTCTGGTGCAAATCGGATGTTGGTCACACTTTCGCCCGGCCAGCGTGCGCGGTTGGAGCTAGCTGTGCTGCTGATCATCCGGCCTGAGGTGCTGATCCTCGATGAACCGACCAACCACTTGGACGGCGAGGCCATCGAATTCCTGGCAACTGTCGTCAATAACTGGGACGGTCCAGTGCTCGCCGCCAGCCATGACCGGGCTTTCATCGAGAATTCCGCCACCGTTATCTACGACATGGATATCACCGTGTGGCAGGAATTAGCCAAAGTAGACGGTGAGGAGCTAGTGGGCGTTTACCGCAACGCGGGCAACTACACTGACTACCTAGCCGCCAAGGCGACCGCCCGAGAGAAGCACCTGCAGATCCACGCCGCGCAACAGGACGAAAAGCGCGAGTTGCACGAGCACCGGCACGAGAGCATGAAGATTGCCCGCGGTGGTGTCCGGGTCGAAACAGCGGTTGGCAAGCAGAAGAAGTTCTTCACGGACCGGGCGGCAGCGACAGCGGTAAAGAGAACGCGTGCAGATGATGTTCGCTTGGAGCGCCTTGTCCAGCGCGAGGTACGAAAACCCCGTCACTACGATTTGGAGTTCCCCTCCCTCGAAACTGACCCTCGATCTGGTCTGGCCGTTTCAGCCAGGGACGCGACGGTGGTAGGTCGGCTTGCGCCGGTCACGTTCGATCTCAGCAGAGGCGAACACCTCCTCGTGACGGGGACAAACGGGGCAGGGAAATCAACCCTGCTGAACTGGGTTGCTTCCGGTAACCCGCCGACCAAGGTGACCAGCAAGGGCACCATTACCCGCGATGAACCCGTCGGTCAGGTGCTGCAGAGGCTTCCAGCTGAGTCAGACCCAGGCTTTGAATCGCAGACGTGGAGGAACGGGGTTGGCTCGGCTGGGAAAGGAATCTTGCATCCGTCTATGTGGCGCACCCCAATTCCCGACTTGTCGGCAGGGAATCAACGCCGCGCCCAACTCGCAATCGCATTGGCCCGTCGTCCAACCGTGCTAATAATCGACGAACCTACCAACTACCTCGATTTGGATACGATGGACGCGCTTGAAGAAGCGCTGCGCAACTGGCAAGGAACCCTAATCATCGCCAGTCATGACCGTTGGCTGATTGAACACTGGCACGGACGCCATCTCCACCTCAAGCCTATGCGCCAGTCACCATCAATATGAGAATTGGGAACCGTCATTGAAGCTTTGGCAGAGCTGATGGCTGCTGCTAAGGAGATGGGGGAGCTGGACGAATAGCCCCCTAAAGATTTTGTCGGACTGACAGGATTTGAACCTGCGACCCCTACTCCCCTAGTGTAGTGCGCTACCAAGCTGCGCCACAGTCCGCGACGTACCTTATTGATATTGAGCGCGTGGCTCAGGTCGTGCCTCACGTATCGTGAGCGCGAAGCCATAGTGTGAACGCATGGATAAGGACATTGTCTCGATGAGTGCTCGGATTGAAGTCACCAAG